>NUMR01000028.1 GCA_002578045.1 Bacillus cereus | reverse complement strand
AGCAGTAACTTTTTAAGTGTTAGCTTGCTAATTCATATCGTGACAAATTGATAGAAGCATTGAAATCCCTATCGATTTCATGACTACAACCGCATTTATATATTCGGTCAGAAAGTTTTAGTTCTTTTTTGATGTTTCCGCAATTTGAACACATTTTTGAAGAGGGATACCATTTATCAGCTTCTACAAATTCAATACCATATTTTTCACATTTATATTGTATTTGTCTTTTGAACTCATATAAACATTGCTTCGCAATAGCTTTAGACAAGTGTTTATTCTTCATCATACCTTTGATATTCAAAGTTTCCATCACAATACGAAATGGCTTGGTTTTCACAATTTCGCTAGTTGATTGATGAAGATGATTATTTCTGATATTTGATAACCTTCTATGTAGTTGTCGTATCTCTTGTTCGATTTTTATAATGTTGCTAGTTTTGACAAAACGGTTTCCCTCCTTATTTATTTCGTATTTGCGAGAAACTTGACGTTGCAACCTACGAAGGCGTTTCTCTGCCTGTCTTACTACCTTTGTTTTGTTGATATTTTTCTTTTTCTTGCCATCTGAACAAACAGCTAATTCCTTGATTCCTACATCAATACCCAATGAAACATCAGTTAGCTTCTCTTTTTCAAACTCCTGTTCAATACCTACAGACAAATACCAATACTTACCGTCAAAGCTAACTCTTGGATTAGAGTATTTCACATCTAAAGGTAACGTTTCGGATGTTTTTATCCAACCAACTTTCTCAATCAAAACTTGTTTTTTCTTTACTTTCAACTTGATATTGTCATTATAGAAAGATGGTTTTGATTTCCTTCTGCTTTTGAATCGTGGTTTATCAGCCTTTTTCTTAAAGAATTTTTTATACGCTTCACAAGCGTCCTTGATAGCTTGTTTGGTAATATTATTCGAAACATCATACAACCAAGCATATTCTTCAGTCCGCTTTAATACAGTCAATTCTTTACGTAAAAAACCGTCTGATATGAACTTTCCGCCATTCTTATAATTCTCCTCTTGCTTCGCCAGTGTCCAATTATAAGCCCATCTTGCCGTACCAACAGATTTCCAAAGTTGAAATTCTTGTTCTTTATTCGGCTTGATTCTCACTTTCTTCGCAAGTATCATTTTCCATCAACTCCTTAATCATCTTCTTAGCTTTATTCGCCCTTTTTCCTTGAAGACGGCAACTAAATACTGTGACGATCTGAATTAAATCTTCAACTAATTCTTGTTCCTCAGTTTTTTCTGTGTGATCTATGACTTCAATAGTTGTACCATACTTATCGCATAGATTTTTGAGTAGTTCATACCCAAATCTAATCAATCTATCCTTATATAGAATGACTATCTTTTCAACTTCTGAGTTTGTAATCATATCGACTAGTTGATTTAATCCTTTTTTATTGTAGTTAATCCCACTACCTATATCTGTGATGATTTCAAATTGATAACCTTTGGCAAACATATAGGTTTTCACATTTTCAATTTGTCTTTCTAAATCATCTTTCTGCTTGTGGGAACTAACTCTACAATAACCTATCACCTTTTTAGTTATTTCTTCTTTATTACGAATCCCTAGAAAATGATTAAGTTGTTCCTGCGAATAATAACGAGTGCCACCAACAGAAACGTGATGTGGCTTGAATTTATTATTTTTATCCCAATTCCTAAGAGTTTGTTCAGTCCTGCCTATCTTTTCTACAAAATCACCAATTGAATATAGTTTCATATTTTTCACCCCATGAAACTATATTACCAAATCGATCCTTTTTATCTATAAATATTTTATCATTAATTATAGATTTTTATAAATATAAACCAACTGTTGTTACCCTCCTTGAAAATATTTATAAATTACTTTAATCTCTGTCGTATTAAAACTTGAGTACAATCACAATATTAATTCATTCTTATTTTATATATTTTCAGAACCATTTTTCAAATAGTAATTTTCAGATTAAGAAAACAAAAAAGCTTCCCCTAATTTTATAACATAAAAGGAAGCCAATATATTTTTACACTATCGAAATTCGAAACCTTGTTCTTATTAGTTTCTTTACCCCTTATTCTTCTATTTTCATCAATACAATTCTCCAACCATCTGGGTCCTCTATCGTTATCCCTTTATCTTTCCAATATGGATTCTCTGGTTCTACTGCACCATACCCCATTGTATGCAACCTTTTACTCACTTTTTCTATTTCACTATCTTCTCGCATATAAAATACAAGTAAATTATCTTTTGTTGGAGCTGGACAAGGGCTCCCATCTATATGTGTTGTAAACTCTAAATGATACTCTTCCTCTGGTAGTCCAAACATAACCCCATCATAACCTCTATGATTGTAGAACTCACCTATTCGCTTTAAACCTAATCCTTTTTCATAGAATGCTATAATCTCTTCAAACTTATCAGTTGGACGTGCTATTCTAAAATTTACCCAATTTTTCATGTTCTTCCTCCCATACTAAAACGTAATGAACGATTACGTTTTAGTGTATATACTTAACACACTTTTGAAATCCCTCATTAGTATGAGAATAGATACATACAAAGGTGTTACTTAATAGCCTATAACAAAAAAACTTATCTCACCTAGAAAGAAGTTCCCCACCATTTCATATACAATTTTGCATCTCCGCTTACAAACAACTTAAAAATCTTTAAAATTTATAGGATGACTACATATACAATTTCCATTTTTAACTACATTTATTTCTATATAAAGAGTGAACGCCCAATGTATCGTTCTTCCTAATTGTTCGGTCCTTCCCTATCCTTTTGCGCGAAGATAGGTACTATGACCTCTGACTGTTCAACTTACTTTCACAAGTAAGGTTATCAAGTTCACTTGACGTATCAGTCAGACCTCCCCAGGTAAGCGCATATTCTTCCTCTCCATCTATCTGCTTCATTTACTCTGTATCACCTTTGGCAGTAAGGACTTTGATTTGTTGTGCAATCTCATCCAATGATACCTAGCCTTGTATGAAGTTCGTGTTCCTCAGACCGGAGATTTACCGCCGACTTCCTTCAGATTCCGCGTCACCACCGACACCCTTGTCTTAAGCTAATCATTACTACTGCCTTCACGATTCGGGACTTGAACCTTAGAGAATAGGCGCATGCTGGGCGCACACAAAAGAAAAGACACTCTTATAAGTGTCCTTTCCCGATAGTTTTTTTAGCAGAAGCAAGCAGCTCCAACTATGATTAATAAAATAAATAATACAACTAGTAAAGCAAATCCTCCAGCAAATCCACCGCCACCACAACTACCGCAACTACCACCATAACTCACATTAATCTCTCCTTTGGGTAAGAGGGGAAAACATGAGGTCACTCTTGTATTTTAATGGGTTCACTTTACTTTATGTTTTTATGGATTAATTGAGCAGGTCCTTTTTTACTTTTGCTTAATTTTAGCTGATTCAACTGGATACCATTTTCCATTATTTGCTTTAACAAAACCATAAACTATTCCACCAGAGCTAATTTTTTGCTTAACGTTATTTAATGATTCATATCCACATGCCGAATAGACATTTCCAGCATGGGAAATTAACGAAAATCCCATTCCTGACTACCAACCATAATGAATAACCAACCATATAACGCTACAACGGATGTGATCACAATGATGCTTAAGTCATTCCCTAAAATAAAAATTCTCTTATTCTGCTTTTACAGCAAGACTATCTATGAAATTGCTAATTGAAGTTGCTTGAAAGATACGTAAATTAGAAAAGTTAATATCATAATGCCTGTCAGTAATAATGAGGATTGACGGAAAAAATCTAGATCCTTTTGGCTGCTACGATTCGTTATGCCAAATGAAAAAAGAAGAGAGAATGTTTTCTCTCTTCGCCAATAATATTTCGCAGAGTAAGAAGGGTAAAAAACTGTAAAGAGATAAATCTTAAAGATACTTTACTTGGTGAATTATACCATAAATCACACTAAAAAAATACACATCATATACATTTTTGTTTTATTTGTGACATAATTGTTAAATATTTGAATCCGAAAAGGGTTTGTATCTAAATAAATAGAAAGGTGTTGGTGTAGTAATAAAATTTAAGGGGGATTTATATTATGTTTTCAAAAAAGAAAAAATTAGTAACAGTAGTTACAACATTAGCATTAGGGTGCGGATTTACTTTCGGCTTAACACCTGCTTCTGCAGATACTACAAACAACACTTCTCTTTCTCCAATTAAGGAGGAACAGGTACGAATACAAATACCTTTCACGGGCTATGTTATTTCAGCAGATAATAATTACTTAGTTGTTGCTGACACTGCTACCAAAGAAGAGGCGCTATCTTATCAAAATGATTGGTGGGAGTTAACTTCTCAAAATAAAATTTTAAGAGTTCCTATTTCTGTTGATGATAATTACGTAGTGGGTGAAAAATTAAATGTATTTTCAGTAGGATGGACTTTCTCACTTCCACCAATTGCTATAATGCCAACAATTGAAAAAATAGTTGAATAAAGTGAAACTTTAATCAGTTTTAACACAGAAAAAGAGATTCAGACACAAACAGGCTGTGGAGAAGACTTTCTCCACAGCCTGAAAAACTATTAAACATAGTTTCTGTTTTTCATTTCACCTCATAACAGTAAATTTTTTCATACTGTTTGCATGATAACTATAGTACTTGTAAAAAACACCGCTCATTTATTTTTAATACTCATAATAAAATAAATAGAACGATTCATAACCAATGCCATATTTAAATTCATGAAAAGGGAGGTAATGGAATGTACCGAAGCAATTCAAATAATACATATAACGAATCTTCTAAAGCACTTCCTCTCCCCCTATTCGATGTAAAAAATGAGTTAAAACAAAAATGCAAACTCATTCATTCTGGCAACATGTATAAATTAACGACAGAAGAGCAACTTATCATCGACAAAATAAAAGTACAGACAGAACAGCTAAACAAAAATAATGTCACAAGAACACGCGCATACTACCAATTTTACATTCAATATCCAGAAATACACTGGGCACTACTTGGGCATATGGTATCACGTAACGGTGGTTGGAATATGACTGATTTAAAGGGCGATTTATATACGAGGATTTTATCAGAAAAAGATCAAATCACATTTTTTTCTTTTTTAGAAAGAGGAAATTGGCTCATTTTCCAAGATGTATATCCTCAATTTTTGCTATATGAACAAAGTGTAAAAAGATCGCAAAAGCTATTTTACCTTCTTCCTAACCTAAATGTTTCTACATTTATGGAAACGATGTGGAACAATTTTTGGAAAACAGGTAACAAAAAATCATTAGCAATCGCAACTATTATTAATGAACAAAACTACTTAGAGAAAAGGGTTATTCAAAATGTACACTTTAAAAAGACTGTACTAAATAGTATTGGATTTAAACTCTTTGATTTTTTTCAGTTTAATCATATCCTTTTCCCATTCTACGAAAATGATAAGAAACAAAAAGTATTACTATTTGGTGATACAATGAAACATTTTACGTCCTTGCATGAACGAATCTTACTTGGAAAAAGGTTGTATTCATTATTATTTCGGGATACACATATTTTATCTCAAATAATAAGTTGGGCCCAACACCATCCGCATACAGGCTCAAGGAAAGATTACTGGCCTCATTTATTTTCAAGTGTAAACGAATCTTTTTCCCGTGAGTTTTATAAACGCCGAATAAAGAAATGCCAGTTGCGTAGTGGTGCGTACCGTATATACAGCCCTGCCCTCATCTATGCATGGCGAGATATAAAGCATGAAGAAGTTGAAAGCGAAGATTGGTTTACTGATTGGCAAGTTGTAAATTACTTAGTTGATAAGGAGGAAAGTATAAATGGACAAATTACAGAAGACTACTGCAAAACACTCGAAAAAATTGAACTGGCAATTCTCGCAAAGAAAAATGTTCTCCTTCGAGAAGAAGAATGATTTTCTAGCATTAGTAGTGACAATCTTTCTCTCTTCTATTATTGGAACTTGCTTAGATGCTTTCTTTATTAATAAACATATATATTCCTTTCCAATTAGGCCATTCTCATCAATATTTTCAGTTAACATAAGCTTTACGTTGTTTGTACTACCAATTTTAACAACCGTTTTCATACAAATTTCAAAAACATTATCTGCAGTTTCTAGAACTCTATTTATTATTTCAATAGGTATTTGTGCTAGCATTTTTGAACAGATTACTGAAAGATTAGGTTTATTTGTACATAGTGCGGATTGGTACCATACATATTCTTTATTTGGTTATATGATTTTCTTCTCTCTTATTTGGAAAGTATATAATTGGATACAGAAATAAAGAGACCATTATAGGTCTCTCCTTAAGCATAATCTTTAGTTATTGCTAATGGTGTAGGAGTTTGAAGACTTTTAGATTGTAAACGATATGCAACAACTTTTTTATTCATTTGTTTTATTACATCCACATATTCCTCATAACTATATATCGATAATGTAATTGTTCTTTTTCCTTTCTTCGTTTCAATGATTATCGGCGTCCCCTCACCTTGTGATGGAAAATAATGTTTATCTAAAAATAAAGCCTCGTTAAATTCATGAATAATTTGAACTTTCTTTTCTCCTTCTATATTTTTCCCATCTATCGATACAGTCGTATGTTCCACATCAAGTTTTTGATGTAATTCAAATCTACTAATAATTGACTCTACAACAGAATTGGGTATACTACAAACTAGTACTTTCATTGCACCAAAAATAATTAATGTAACTATAAACCATGTCGTCACTTTCATCATCTCCATTACATTCTAAAAATAGGTAATGTTATACTACTTATTACGATTCATTAATTTTTAAAATACAAATCTCATGCTATAAGGTATGAATATACTAATAAGCATTTCAGTTACAATCATCGTTACCAAGCCAATTGTCGCTTCTTTCTCGCCTTCTTTCACAAGACGGCTCACACCAATAATATGTAATGTTAGGATTATTATTAGGATTAAGATTAAGAGATACATATGATGGTTGCATTTCAGGTGGTGCTATTTTTTCTTATTTCTTAATATACACATCTTCTATTAGAGAAGATGCTTTTAACTTATCTACAAGTGCTTCCTCACGCCCATAATTTTTAGTTTGAAAAATATAGTAGTTTAATAAGCTTGTGGACACATAATTAGGTACTTTCACTTCAAGGTCTTGTATTTGTTCCGGACTTACAGATATAAATAATCAAGTAAATGTTAAATCTAGATATTTCGCTAAAAGACCTTCTAGTACATTATCGTTTGTTTGAGTTTGTATCTGTTTTTCAATCCCATTACAATATCTTTCTCGAACTGATTTCCTTTAAAATATTTCAGTAGTTATGTAATTAAATTAAATTAAATTAATATCTGCAAACAACTAGTACAAAAAAAAATATATGCATATCATGTTATAGTAAAGAATTTAGGAAATCCTAAAAAGGAGGCATTTTCATGTTTGAAGATAAATCTAAAATAAATTACCCATATGAATTTACAGAAACTACAACAATCCCTCTTAAAAACCCCATTGATAAAAAATTCAAAAACGGCACAGGCACACATAATTTCCCAATTAAGAAGCATTACAAAGAGCAAGTTCTATACACTGAAAAAATTAATAATAATAAAAATAAATAATCGTATAGATTCTTATAACAATTAACCAAATAAGACTCTATATTTGCCTATGCATAGTTACGTTTTTATCAATGTATAAGTTTTTATTATACAATCACGTACCTTTTAAAAAGTGCTGATATACAGCGCTTTTTTATACATAGAAAAAATAAAACTGCTTTAGCTTAGAAATAAACTACTTTCAACCTTAAGTATGATATGCTTAAATTTAAATAAACTGCAAAATTACTCCATCATATTCTCGTTTAACAATTAATTCTACATATGAAAAAGGAGCAACTTGTTACTGTTGCTCCTTTTCACATAACTGCTTCATAATTTTATTGAAATAATAACAAAAAAATCTTCATGTTTATCAATTTTCCCCTAGTCTAATTAATTTTTCCCTCCGCACATATCCCCTACATAACCCTCTTAAACATCTTCTCCAACTCATAAGTAGAATGATGCACAAGAATCGGTCTTCCGTGCGGGCATGTGTATGGATTTGTTGTTGTACGAAGTTCTTCAAGTAGAGCAAAAATTTGATCGTTCGTTAAATATTGATTTGCTTTAATCGATGCTTTACAACTCATCATAATAGCTGCTTCCTCACGTAACTTTTTAATATCCACTTTTTTTAATTTGACGACTTGCTCCATCATTTCGTCGATAATTTCCGTTTCTTGTCCTTTCGGGAACCACGTTGGATGCGAACGAATAATAAAGGATTGATGGCCGAATTGTTCTAAAAATAGACCGACCTTTTTCAGTTCTTCCAGCTGCTCTTCGACACGTAAAAATTCGGTAAGAGATAAATCGATACGGTACGGTACAAGTAGCTCTTGTACTTCTTGCGTAACTTGTCCTACTTTATCACGGAAATATTCGTAATTGATGCGTTCCTGCGCTGCGTGCTGATCAATCATATATAGCCCTTTATCATTTTGAGCGAAAATATATGTTCCATGCATTTGTCCAATTGGATAAAGGGGTGGTAAATCATTACCGTTCATTTCAATCTCTTCTATTTCCCCGACTTCTTCTTCCAATTCCACTAATTCAAAGTTCTCTTCGTTACTATCCTGCAATTTCTCTTCCCGAATCGGTTCTTCGATTATCGGTTTAGTAGATGGCTGCCAACTTCCTTCTTCTCTTACTAGCGACTGTGGTGGTTGCCATTCTTGTTTCGGTGGTTGCCAAAGTTGTGGCACCTTTACTGGCGTTTGTTTTGCCGTACTCACTTCTTCTCGTTTTTCATCCATTCCAGTTGGTAAAACGATGTTTGGTACCTGTGGTTCTTTCGGCTTTGTATGCTCAAACTGAAACTGTCCTTGCACACTTTCATCTTTTTCTTTTCTCTTCGTTGTTACACCTGCATCTGGAATAAGCTGTATTTTTTTGAATGCAGCTTGCAGTGTTTCTTCGATAAGCTTTAGCAATTCTTGTTCTTTACTAAAACGAACTTCTAATTTCGCTGGATGTACGTTAACATCGACTAGCATTGGATCCATTTCAATGGATAAGAAGCCGATTGGATATCGACCAACTGGCAATAATGTATGGTATCCTTGCTGAATGGCTTTCATTAATACGAAATTTCGAACGTAACGGCCATTTACAATCGTTGACATATAATTACGAGACGCTCTCGTTACTTCTGGTAATGTTACATAACCTTTAATTGTAAAGTCTAAAGATTCGGCTTCAATTGGAATAAGCTTCTTCGCAACTTGAATGCTGTAAATCGCTGCAAGTACCTGTTTTACATCACCATTTCCGGATGTATGAAGCAATTTCTTTTCATTATGAAACAGTTTTAACGATACTTCTGGATGTGACATTGCAATACGATACACGATATCTGTAATATTCCCAAGCTCCGTGTGAATGGTTTTCATATATTTAAGACGCGCTGGTGTATTAAAGAATAAGTTTTGCACTGTAATATCTGTTCCTTTTCGGCTCGCTGTTTTCTCTTGTTTTATAATGTCTCCACCTTTAATGATAAGGTGTGTACCAGGCGCATCACCTGTGCTAGTAATTAATTTTAATTCACTAACTGAGGCGATACTCGGTAGTGCCTCACCGCGGAAACCAAGTGTTCTTATACGAAACAGATCGTTTTCATCTTTAATTTTACTCGTCGCATGTCGTTCAAAAGCAACGATACAATCTTCTTCTGCAATACCATCACCATTATCAATGATGCGAATTTTTGATAACCCAGCTTCTTCTAAGTGGATTTCAATAGATGTACTATTCGCATCGATAGAATTTTCCACAAGTTCTTTTACAACTGAGGCAGGGCGCTCTACTACTTCCCCTGCCGCAATTAAGTTAGAGAGTTGGTCATCGAGTTTGCGAATTTTCCCCATCTACTT
Source organism: Bacillus cereus (assembly GCA_002578045.1). GTDB lineage: Bacteria > Bacillota > Bacilli > Bacillales > Bacillaceae_G > Bacillus_A > Bacillus_A cereus_AK. Next base: position 95,171 of record NUMR01000028.1, on the reverse strand, counting down.
ACTCATCCTTTCTTTAACTTTTTCTGCAAGCGATATAGTTCATTCATCGCTTCTAAAGGTGTCATATCAAGTAAATCAATTTTTTTAATTTGCGCAAGTACTGCCGTTTCTTTTGCATCTAAAACTGGCTTGTCTTGTTTTTTTGAAGACTGTTCTGCACCAAAGAAAGATAGTTGTGACTCTCCTTCAATCTCTACTTTCGTTTCTTGTACTTCTGCTTGTTCTTCTTTTACAACTATAGGTTCTGAAATAACTTCTTGTACTTCCACTTCTACACGCTTTGGAATAATAATTTCTTCCTGTCCTTCTAGCTGCGCTAACACTTCTTTCGCACGAGCGATTAAGCTATCTGGAAGCTCCGCAAGTTGCGCAACGTGAATTCCGTAACTTTTATCAGCTGCTCCATCTTGAATTTTATGAAGGAAAACAACTTTCCCATTCTCTTCAATAGCTGAAACGTGTACATTTTTCAATTGGTCTAAACTTTCTTCTAGCACCGTCAATTCATGATAATGTGTAGAGAATAATGTTTTTGCACCAATTTGGTCATGAATATGTTCAATGATTGCTTGTGCAAGTGCCATACCATCATACGTAGATGTACCTCGTCCAATTTCATCGAATAAAATTAAACTTCTTTCTGATGCGTTTGCAATTGCGTTTTTCGCTTCTAACATTTCGACCATAAATGTACTTTGACCTGAAATTAAATCATCTGCTGCACCAATTCTCGTAAAGATTTGGTCAAATACAGGCAATACTGCTTCTGTCGCTGGTACGAAACAACCGATTTGCGACATAACCGTTACAAGTGCTAATTGTCTCATATATGTACTTTTACCAGACATGTTCGGTCCTGTAATTAAAAAGACATCCATATTCTCTGGCATAATACAATCATTTGGTACATACAATTTCCCGTTCAAAACTTTTTCAACAACAGGATGACGACCATCTTTAATAAAGATTTCACGCTTAGTTGTTAAAACAGGTTTTACAAACTGTTCCTCTTCACTCACCGTCGCAAAGCTTTGCAGTACATCTAGTTCACTAATTACTCTCGCTAAATGTTGTAGTTTCGGAATGAATACTTTTACTTCTTCACGAAGTGCTGTGAATAAATCGTATTCAAGTTGTACAATTTTCTCTTCTGCTTCTAGAATTAACGTTTCTTTTTCTTTCAGTTCATCTGTAATGAAACGTTCGGCATTAGCAAGCGTCTGTTTACGCTCATAACGACCTTCTGGAAGTGCTGCAAGATTTGCTTTCGTTACTTCAATGTAATAACCGAAAATACGATTGTAACCAATCTTTAACGATTTAATTCCTGTAATATTACGCTCTTTTTTTTCAAGTTCAGCAATCCACGTTTTTCCGTTTTTACTCACGTAGCGATATTGATCAAGCTTGTCATTATAACCGTCTTTAATAATATCTCCATCTTTAATCGAAAGCGGTGGGTTTTCTTGAATACTTCTTCCCAATAACTCTGTTAAACTTTCACATGGATCTGCACCTTGAATTAACCTTGCCGCATAAGCATTATCTAACAAACTAATCGCTTCTAAAATAGCTGGCACTTGAAGTAATGAACGTCTTAATTGTAATAAGTCTCGCGCATTTACACTACCATATGCAACTTTTCCTGCTAAACGCTCTAAATCATATACTTCTTTTAACTTTTCTTTTAAATCTTCACGTAAAAAGTAGTCATTTACAAACGTTTCAACCATTTCTAAACGCTCTTCAATTTTTTCTTTCTGTATAAGTGGACGTTCCATCCACTGTTTTAACATACGACCACCCATAGCTGTTTTCGTTTTATCTAATAGCCATAATAAGGAGCCTGTCTTTTCTTTCGTGCGAAGTGTCTCAGTTAACTCTAAATTGCGTTTTGAGTGTACATCAATTTTCATAAATTGATTTGTGTAATAAATTTCTACTGGTTGTAAATGATCTAACGAACGTTTTTGAGTTCTTAACACATAGTTAAATAAGCGACCAATTGCTTTAATTAATTTTGCTTGCGAAACATTTTTCACAAGGTGTTCTAATCCTTCTGGGATCGTTGTTACATCTTCATACGAAATCGTCATTTTCAATGTTTCAGTTAATTTGTTTAGTTCATCCTTTGAAAAAGTAGAATCTACAACGATTTCTTTTGAGCCAGTTGCATACACTTCTAATAAAATGTCTTCTACCGAACCTGTTAATAACGTTACTGTATTTTGTCCAGTCGTTAAGTCATTACAAGCTAACGCATAAGATCCATCTTCAAAATGTGTTAAAGCTGCTAAGAAGTTATTCTCTTTCTCATCAATTGTACGCCCTTCCATCATCGTTCCTGGCGTTATTAATTGCACTACTTCACGGCGCACTACACCTTTAGCGGTTTTAGGGTCTTCTACTTGCTCACAAACGGCTACTTTATATCCTTTTTCAACAAGTTGTTCAATATAGTTTTTAGCCGCATGATATGGTACACCACACATCGGTATACGTTCGCTACTACCACCATCTCGGCTTGTTAATGTAATTTCAAGTTCATGAGCTGCCTTAACAGCATCCTCAAAGAACATTTCATAAAAATCACCTAAGCGAAAAAATAAAAAGGCATCTTGATAGTCTGCCTTGACCTTTAAATATTGCTGTATCATAGGGGTATATTGCGTCATATCTTTCCTCCATAATTTTTACATAATAATCTATATTCATATATGTCACACTTCACGGACACCCATATCTCCTATTTCAGGAGTCTTTCTTCATTATAGCACATTTTATAAGGAATCATGTTTATTCCGCATTACTTATGAAAAGTAAAAAGCTAGGAAGAACTTCTCCCTAGCCTTCTATTACTCTTCTTCTGCGTCAACGATAAAGTTTGGATCTAATTCTTCAAACTCATCATCATCGACTTTGAAAATATCATCTGATTCTACACAACCTTCAGGATTTACGCTTACACAAATTTTCGTTTCCCCAACTACCTCTGTTACAAGTTCACGTTCTACAGTTACTACAATTTTATTCCCGTTTGGCGATACAAGAGCTTCTAAACAGTTTGGCGGCTGAATGACACGAGCTATAATTTCTAAATCGTCACCAGAGAAGTTCTTATCACGATAACCAATGCTTACTTCATCAGTATAGTTAACACGTTCTGTTACAACTTCAGTCTTTGTATTTCCATCAAATGAATACCAAGTGTTTACATCATAGAAACCTTCAATTTCTACATGCTTTCCATTCTTTCTCGCTTCGTACGAGTGGTTAATTACCCAGCACCCTAAAATACTTGTTGGCTCATTATTCGATTCACATGTATGCGTTGACTTTGTATACTTACGTCCTTTTCCAACCACTGCTTTTGTAATAATCTCTCTAAATTCAGACATTCGTAACCCTCCTCAATCACTATTCACTTAATCATATGCGTGACAATAGCGGAATGTGTCATTCTTTTTTTGAGAAGAACTTACGTTTAGTCTAAAAAAAAGAGATGTCAATACGACATCCCTTTAACAATCACAATTTCCTTTTTTACTTTCTACCGCTGCTCCAGTTTCACCTTTGAGTACGTCGCCACCAGTTGAAATTAATATTTCATCTGTTACATTGTTAGAAATCGTACTAGCAACTAACTGTAGTAAGTCATTTACATATGTTTGTGAAGATTTAAACTCCTGCACAACCGGGATACTGTCTAATTTATCTTGCAATGCATCAATTTCAGCTTCTACTTTTTTCAAAGCTTCCCATTTCCCATAATGTTGCAAGTTTACTGCTTGTTTTTGCAGTGCTTTAATTTCATCAATTGCGCGCTTTACATTTTCATTTTTATGAATTTGTGCCTCTGCTCGCTTAAAGAAATCAACTTCTTCTGTTTCAGAAATCATTTTCGCTAATTCTTTCGCTTGTTCAACAATTTCATCTTTCGTATATACTTTCATCTATTATTTCACCTCAATCGGTTCCTCAACTAATTCTCCATTAAGAGACCAAGTTTTTGCTTCCGTTACTTTTACTTTCACAAGCTGACCAATTAAAGATTTTGGGGCAACGAAGTTTACAAGTTTATTCGTACGTGTATAACCTGCAAGTACTTCAGGATTGTTTTTACTTTCTCCATCCACTAATACTTCTACAATTTGACCTTTATAACGATTATTCTTTTCCATTGCTAATTCATTTACTAGTGCATTTAAGCGTTGAAGGCGTTCTTTCTTCACTTCCATCGGTACATTATCTTTCATTTTTGCAGCTGGTGTACCTTCGCGTGGAGAATAAATAAATGTAAATGCAGTATCAAATCCTACCTCACGATATAACGACATCGTTTCTTCAAATTGCTCATCTGTTTCATTTGGAAAACCAACGATAATATCCGTTGTTAATACTGCGTTCGGAATTGTTTCTTTAATTTTTCCTACTAGTTCTAAATAATGCTCACGTGAATATTTACGTGCCATAATTTTCAGCATATCTGTGCTTCCAGATTGAACTGGTAAGTGAATATGTTCTACTAGGTTTCCACCTTTTCCAAGCACTTCAATTAAGTGATCATCGAAATCACGTGGATGACTCGTTGTAAAACGAATACGAGCAATATCAACTTTACGGAGTTCGTCCATTAAATCGCCAAGACCGTATTCTAAATCTTCAAAGTCTTTACCATATGCATTTACGTTCTGTCCAAGTAGCGTAATTTCTTTATAACCATTCGCAGCTAAATGACGAATCTCTTGAATAATATCTTCTGGACGTCTGCTTCGCTCTTTTCCGCGTGTATACGGTACAATACAATACGTACAGAACTTATCACAGCCATACATAATATTTACCCACGCTTTAATATCACCACGACGCACTTTCGGAAGGTTTTCAATTATGTCTCCTTCTTTTGACCAAACTTCAACTACCGTCTCCTTCGAGAACATTGCATCTTTTAAAATGTACGGTAATCTATGAATATTATGCGTTCCAAATACCATATCTACATGCTGATTTTTTTGCATGATTTTATTTACAACAGATTCCTCTTGAGACATACAACCACATACACCAATTAAAAGGTCCGGATTTCTACGTTTTAATGCTTTTAAATGCCCCAGTTCACCGAACACTTTATTTTCAGCGTTTTCACGGATTGCACAAGTGTTTAATAAAATAACATCTGCATCTTCTGTTGAAAAGGTCGGTTCATATCCAAGTGCTGTGAAAATACCTGCCATTACTTCGGTATCATGCTCATTCATTTGACAACCATATGTACGAATATAAAACTTTCTTCCTGCACCAAAACTGCGAAACTCTTCAGGTAAGCCAAAATCCCGTTCAATTTTAACTTCTTCTTTCCCGCGCTTCTTCGCATCTTTTAAGGAAGGTGGTTGATATACACTTTCAAAGTATTTGCTATAATCTTTCTCTTCTTTTTTCGTAGAGGAATTTGCTTGTTGACTTGCTAATCGTTGTTGTTCGTTCATTGGTAATCTCCTTTCAACCTTAACTATACACACTCTATAGTCCATTTTAATGCGCTTAGACCCATCTCAAAAATGTTTAAATAGCTTGGATAACTTGTCCGTTAAAACTTTCGTAATCAATCTAATCATCTATAAGAATGAAGCCTTCCCACACAAATAGACATTCCCTTTTATTTTTCTTTTGTCCTATTGAACAGCATATTGCTTTATCCCTATACACATTACCATAATATGAAGCGTTTAGCCAATTTTTACAATAAAGTGAAACTTTAATCAGTGGGGGTTTTGTCCATCCCCCACTGATTATGAGCCCTCACCAATCGNNGGGCTTTTACGGGCAGTTGAGCCCCCCCCTAACTTCCTCGCATTCACCGAATTTTGAGGTGGGAGTCCTACTGCCCACAAATAGCGGGATAAACTTGCCATTTTCATACAACGATCCGTGTATTATTTTATCATTCTGAATTTTCCAAGTAAATAAAACTACCCTATATTTTTCATTCAGTAAAAAAGGTTGCCAAATGGGCAACCTTCTAACCGTTACATAAATTCAGCAACAAGCTCATCGAACATTTTCTGATCCATATTTAAATCAGCTTGCACTAATGGCTTTTCACTATAGCCTTTTACAAGTTCTTGATATGATTGTTGCTCAGTATTTTGATAAATTAAACCTGTTACTAATCCGTCATTTTCCATTAACGTTTGCATAGCCATCATACGATTAGATGGATCATATCCCTCTACTGTACTTAGTTTCGTTAAGTTCTCTTTGAACCAATCATACGTATTCACTTTATTATAAGTAACACATGGACTAAATACGTTAATTAATGAAAATCCTTTATGGTTTATACCAGCTTCAATAATTTGTGTTAATTCTTTTAAATCACTTGAAAAGCTTTGCGCCACAAATGTCGCACCAACTGTTAAAGCCATTTCCATAACATTTAATGATGGTTCAATTGAACCTTGTGGTGTACTTTTCGTTTTAAATCCAGCTTCACTACGTGGTGAAGTTTGACCTTTTGTTAATCCGTAAATTTGGTTATCCATTACGATGTACGTAATATCAATGTTACGACGAATAGAATGGATTGTATGTCCCATACCAATCGCAAACCCATCACCGTCACCACCTGAAGCGATAACTGTTAAATCACGATTTGCCATTTTCACACCTTGTGCAATCGGAAGGGCACGTCCATGAATACTATGCACACCATATGAATTAATATAACCTGAAATACGACCTGAACAGCCGATACCAGAAATAACAGCGAGTTCATCTGGATTTAAGCCAACGTTAGCTGCTGCACGTTGAATTGCAGCTTGCACCGAGAAGTCTCCGCAACCTGGGCACCAGTTTGGTTTTACACTGTTACGAAAGTCCTTAAATGTTGCCATTTAATACAACCCCTTTTTTACATTCGTTGTAAATCTCTTTCGGCAAGAATGGGTTTCCGTCATATTTTAAAAGACTAGAAATTTTCTCGCCATTACCAAGATTCATTTTCATAATGTTAGCAAGCTGACCAGTCGCGTTGTTTTCTACAACTACAACACGCTTCGCATTTTTCACAAGTGGAACGATTTCAGCTTTCGGGAACGGGTGAATTAAACGCACATGAGCATGGTTTACTTTCATACCCTCTTGTTCTAAACGCTCCATTGCCTCTTCGATTGCACCACGAGTTGAGTTAAATCCAACAAGCAATACGTCTGCTTCTTCATGCTTAACATTTTTATAAACAGGGGTATTAAACTTTAAGTTCTCCATTTTACGGAATCGTTTGTCCATTTGATCTTTACGGTTTATTGCTGATTCAGATGGTTTACCAGTTTCATCATGTTCTACACCTGTAACATGGTGAACACCATTTTTCATACCAGGTAAAACACGTGGTGAAACACCATCTTCTGTTACTTCATAACGCTTGAAGTATGCTTTATTTTCACGTTCTGGTAATTCTGCTTCTAAATCAAGCTTACCACGACGAATTTCCACTTTATCTAACTTAAGTGGTTCTACAGTTTGTTTTCCTAAAGAAAGCTGTAAATCCGTTAAGAAAATAACAGGTACTTGATATTCTTCAGATAAGTTAAATGCTTCTACAACGTCATAGAAAGCTTCTTCAACTGTACTTGGTGCCATTACGATCTTTGGAATTTCACCATGCGTACCATAAATCATCGCCATTAAATCAGACTGCTCTTGTTTCGTTGGTAAGCCTGTACTTGGACCACCACGTTGTGTATCAACAATTACTAATGGTGTTTCTGTAATACCTGCTAAACCGATCGCTTCCATCATTAAAGAAAGGCCTGGACCAGCAGATGCTGTTAATGTACGAACACCAGCATAGTTTGCGCCAATTGCCATTGTACAAGCTGCAATTTCATCCTCAGTTTGGATTACTGTTCCGCCGACTTTCGGTAATTTTTTAATTAAGTATTCCATAATTTCAGATGCAGGTGTGATTGGATAGGCAGACATGAAACGAGCGCCACCAGCTACCGCTCCAAATGCGATTGCATCGTTTCCAATCATAAACATGCGCTTTTTACCATCAGCTTTTTCAAGCTGCATCATGTTTACTTTCTCACCTAACAATTCTTTCATATATTGAGAGCCGCGTTTAATTGCTTCCATATTCTTTTGAACAACTTGCTCTCCTTTACGACCAAAAATCTCTTCAACTACTTCTAAATAAGCTGTTTCGTCTAACCCTAACACCGCACTTGATGCCCCAACAGCAACCATATTTTTCATTAATGATGTGCCTAATTCTGAAGCAATATCTGTAAACGGTATCACATATAGATTTGCATCTACATTGTCAGGTATAGTTGGATTAAATTTCGCATCCGCAACTACAATTCCGCCCGGACGTAGTTCGTGGAAGTTAAAATCAATTGTTTCTTGATCAAAAGCTATTAAAATATCTAAGTCATCTGAGATTGCGCGTACTTCTGTTGTACTTACACGAATTTTATTATTTGTATGGCCGCCTTTTATACGTGATGAGAAGTGGCGGTAACCGTATAGATAATATCCTAATCGGTTTAATGCTATACAGAAGATTTCTCCTGTACTTTCAATCCCTTCACCTTGTTGGCCTCCAACTTTCCATGAAAGTTGACTAATCATCTCCTACACCCCTTTTGGCTGCATTCATTGTAGTGTATTTTTTTACAGTATTAGTTTAGCATTTTTTATGCAAATAAACTACAACAGACGCAAATTATGCCTCTTCTGATTTCCCTGAATCTTTAGTATAATGCTATTTCGTTTTTCATTCTAGTATTAGGTCTTAAAAAAAGCAATAAAATAAAATAAATTTATTTTATTTTTCTAAATTTTTAAAACAAAAAAACTTAAAAACTTATACGTTCGACAAAATTTTTATATAAAAATCGTTCTACAGTAGATGCATCATAGTGTTTATAAAGCTCATTAATTACATTTTCATAATCTCTATATGCCGCTACATTTACAACCGTTTCCGAAATCCCATCAAAATCCGAACCAAATCCTATATTCTCTTCTCCACCTAGTGAACAAATATATTCGATATGTTTTACTATATCTGTTATATTCGCTCGTCTTTCATTTGTTAAAAACTGGGGTACAAAAGTGACACCGATCATGCCATTTCGCTTTATAAGAACTTTGATTTGTTCCTCATTTAAATTACGCGGATGTTCACAAAGTTTATAACAATTTGAATGAGATGCAATAGGGTTATTAGCAACTTCTATAACATCCCAAAAGCTTCTCTCATTTAAATGGGATAGATCGGTCCATAAATGTAACGTATTAAGTTCTTGTACAACTTGTCTACCAAAAGTAGTTAAACCTGCTCCACGTGTCTCTAGCGCCCCATCAGCTAACAAGTTAGCATAGTTCCATGTTAATCCAAAAGAACGTACACCTAACCGATAAAATAAACGTAATTTCATCACTTCTTTACCAATTGCTTCGCATCCTTCTAATGTTAATATCGCTCCAATCTCGTCCTGTTTTAATCTATTTATATCATCTTTCGTTCGAATAAACTTCACACCTGTCAGTGATAAAATTTCATTATAAAAAATATCTATCATTTGTAACGCATATTCAAAACGCTTTTCATATGCTACTGTTTCTGGCACATACACAGCAAAACATTGTATACTTCCTTTTCTTTTCTTTAATTGTTCAAATGTAATATGTAATTGTGAATCATTGTTGAAATTCATTCTCCCCTGTGCACGCCATAACTGAAAAAGTACATCACAATGAGCATCAAAAATTTTCATTTTCATTCACTCCATTATAAAAACAACCTGTTTGCATACATGCAAACAGGTTGTTTAAACTTAACGAGGTTCTACAATTAATTTTATTGCTGTACGCTCTTCTCCATCAATCATAATATCTGTAAACGCTGGGATACAAATCAGGTCTAAACCACTAGGTGCTACAAATCCTCTTGCAATTGCTACTGCCTTTACCGCTTGGTTCAATGCACCTGCACCAATAGCTTGCATTTCCGCTGTTCCGCGTTCGCGAATAACACCTGCAAGTGCACCAGCTACAGAATTAGGGACCGACGTTGCTTTAACTTTTAATATTTCCATTCCGCGTTTCCTCCTCGTTTCTTTAAAGAGTATTAGCAATTATTTCACTTTAACTTATATTCACGAGGAATGGCGCGTATTCCTGCTAAATTTCTGTAATTTTTCTAAAAAATTAAAATATAATAACTTATCTAAACTTTTATGGAAATTTACTCAAAAAATGGTTGATCGTCATTAATTAAAATGCGCTCAATTTTCTTTGCTTTTCCTGTATTCGAATCCACATCAATTAGCACTGCACTTAATTGTGTTCTACCATTCGTCACTTCAAATCTTACTGGTAAGTTTGTTAAAAACTTCTTCAATACTGCTTCTCGATCCATACCTAATATCCCATCATATGGTCCTGTCATACCAACATCTGTAATATATGCCGTTCCGCTCGGTAAAATACGATTATCCGCTGTAGGAACATGCGTATGTGTACCTACTACCGCTGTAGCACGTCCATCCACGTACCAACCTAGCGCTTGTTTCTCACTTGTAGTTTCCGCATGAAAATCAATAAAGATAATATTCGTACGTTTTTTTGCAATGTTAATTAATTCATCTACTTTACGGAATGGACAATCAATCGGAGGAAGGAAAGTACGTCCTTGTAAGTTAATAACTGCAACTTCTGCTCCATTACAGTTCACAAAGATAAGGCCTTTTCCTGGCGTTCCTTCTGGGAAGTTAGCTGGTCTTGCAAGATATTTTGCATCATCAATAAATTCAAATACTTCACGATTATCCCAAGCATGGTTTCCAAGTGTAACCGCTTGTGCCCCGCACTCTAAAAAGTTTCGGTATATTTTTTCTGTAATACCACGTCCACCTGCTGCATTTTCTCCATTAATAATCGTTACTGTAGGTGTATATTTTTTCTTTAATGCCGGCACATATTGTTGAATCATCCCTCTACCAGGAGACCCTACTACATCCCCAACAAATAATATTCTCATATGTCTTACCCTTTCTATGTACTACATTTTTTATTCCTATAGCTTCAAGCGATTTCCTTACAATAAATTTATTATAAGTTTGTTTCATTTGATTTTCTTTATTTTATCCAATTCCCACACAAAAAAATAAAGTGGTGTTTCACCACTTTATTTTGCGTATTCCACTGCACGTGTTTCACGAATAACAGTTACTTTAATATGCCCTGGATAATCCAGTTCATTTTCAATACGTTTTCGAATATCACGAGCTAAACGATGAGCTTCTAAGTCATCAATTGTATCTGGTTTTACCAAAATACGAACTTCACGTCCTGCTTGAATTGCGAAAGATTTTTCAACGCCTTCATAAGACTCTGAAATCTCTTCTAACTTTTCAAGACGACGAATATAGTTTTCAAGCGTTTCACTACGGGCTCCCGGTCTTGCAGCTGATAATGCATCTGCTGCTGCAACTAAAACTGCAATGATCGAAGTTGGTTCTGTGTCACCATGGTGAGATGCAATACTGTTTATAACTACAGGATGCTCTTTATATTTCGTCGCGAGTTCAACACCAATTTCAACGTGGCTACCTTCTACTTCATGATCAATCGCTTTTCCGATATCATGTAATAGACCAGCACGTCTTGCTAGTTTTTCATCCTCACCAAGCTCCGCTGCCATAAGTCCAGTTAAATATGCAACTTCCATAGAGTGTTTTAAGACGTTTTGTCCGTAACTTGTACGGTATTTTAAACGACCTAAAATCTTAATTAGATCTGGATGTAATCCGTGAACCCCCACTTCAAACGTTGTTTGCTCTCCGACTTCGCGAATATACTCGTCCACTTCACGTCTTGATTTTTCGACCATCTCTTCAATACGCGCTGGGTGAATACGTCCGTCCTGTACTAATTTATCAAGAGCGATACGAGCTGTTTCACGACGAATTGGGTCGAATCCAGAAAGGATTACCGCTTCTGGTGTATCATCAATAATTAAGTCGATACCTGTTAACGTTTCTAGCGTACGAATATTACGACCTTCACGTCCGATAATACGTCCCTTCATTTCGTCATTTGGAAGATTTACAACCGAAACGGTTGTTTCAGCAACATGATCAGCCGCACATCTTTGCATTGCAAGAGATAAAATCTCTTTTGCTTTCTTATCCGCTTCTTCTTTCGCGCGAACTTCACTTTCTTTTACCATAACGGCGATTTCATGAGAAACTTCACTTTCTACTTTACTAAGAATAATTGCTTTCGCTTGTTCACGTGTCAAATTGGAAATGCGCTCTAATTCTGTTTGTTGCTTTTGAACTAACTCTCCCACTTTGCTTTCCAACTCTTCAATCTGTTGTTGTCTCGCTACAAGAGAATCCTCTTTCTTTTCTAACTGCTGCTCACGTTTATCGAGCGTTTCGTCTTTACGATCAAGGTTCTCTTCTTTTTGCATTAAACGATTTTCTTGTTTTTGTAATTCGCTTCTACGGTCACGAATTTCTAATTCAGCTTCTGTACGAAGTGTATGAATTTCATCCTTTGCTTCTAAAAGCGCTTCTTTCTTAATTGCCTCAGCTTCACGATTCGCTTCGTCTAGAATACGTTTCGCTTCATTAGCTGCACCATTAATCTTCGCTTCAGCAATAGACTTTCGAACAAAAAAGCCAACAACTGCACCGACTGTTGCAAGCAAAATGGAGATGAGTATCCAAACTGTACTCGTCATGATTTCACCTCCCCTTGCTATGAATGAAAAAAGACTGTCGGCATGTACATTGAAATACAACGTACAGCAAAGACCGTCGTCCCGCTCTTTTAAGGGACTTTCTTCATTTCACAATTAAAATGTCATATTATTATTTCGGTAAGATTTAAGACTTACTCCAAATATTACTTCTCTTCTTGAGAAGAGTTTATCGTATATAAGAAAAAATATACATTCTCATTGTATCTATCGCAATTTTCATTGTCAAGCGTTGTCTACTTTTACTTTCTTTACCTTCCGCCTATAATCCACTGCTAATATCAAAATAATTAACATGTATCATATAAAACCTTGTTCCCATATTACAATCACTCTAATTTTTCTATTCTCTTATCGCATGAGAGCAAAATAAAAAGACACGAAACCGTGTCTTTTTTGTATTAATCAAGAAGAGTTGAATCCTCCATATCTTCAGGAGCAGCATCCTCACCAATTCCATGATGCTCACGAATGAAGAAAGCAATTTCCTCTCTTAAATCCGTATTTTCTTTTAAGAACTGCTTCGCATTTTCACGACCTTGACCTAATCGTTCTTCGTTATACGAATACCAAGCACCGCTCTTTTGAACGATATCAAGTTCAGAAGCCATATCTAAAATTTCACCTTCTCTTGAAATACCTTCTCCGTACATAATATCAACTTCAGCAACACGGAATGGTGGTGCTACTTTATTTTTAACTACTTTTACCTTTGTTTTGTTACCAACGATATCGTTACCTTGCTTTAACTGCTCAGCACGACGCACTTCAAGACGAACAGTTGAATAAAATTTCAACGCACGACCACCTGGAGTTGTTTCTGGCACTATCTACAGATTTTCCATCTCTATAGTCCGGACTATCTCTTCATCTCTTTACAGAGAGCCTTGCACTTCCAGCAGTAGCCTATCTTCTGCCGTACCCTACTCAGTTAACAAAAAGTCCTTTTCGGTAGTCTCTACACCTTCTCCATATAACTATAGAGCTTGGCACGGTATTACCCTAATACAATGGTGGGCTTCACCGTTAGCAACTATATAAATAGTTACACCCTTAGGCAATAAGGTTCACAAGGTTTTTTTACATGCTATCACTAGCAAGGGAAACCCATAGTAAACTCCTTAATCTTTACGATTAAGCAACTTGTAGTTGATTTCCGAACATAACCCCAACTTTTTCGCGAATTTGGTTAATAAAGATTGCGATTGTTTTTGATTTATTGATTGCACCTGAAAGCTTACGAAGTGCTTGTGACATTAAACGTGCTTGTAAACCTACGTGTGAGTCACCCATTTCCCCTTCAATCTCTGCTTTCGGTACAAGAGCTGCTACAGAGTCAATTACGATAATATCGATTGCACCGCTTCGTACAAGTGCTTCAGCGATTTCTAGTCCTTGCTCTCCTGTATCAGGTTGTGATAATAGTAATTCATCGATGTTAACACCTAATTTTTGTGCATATACAGGATCCATTGCATGCTCCGCATCGATAAATGCAGCTTGTCCACCTTGACGTTGCACTTCTGCGATTGCATGTAGTGAAACTGTTGTTTTACCTGAACTTTCAGGTCCATAAATTTCAATAATACGGCCGCGTGGGTATCCGCCTACTCCAAGCGCCACATCAAGTGCTAAAGAACCACTAGACACTGTAGAAATTCTACGCTCTGCCTGTTCTCCTAATTTCATAATTGAACCTTTACCGAATTGCTTTTCTATTTGTTTTAACGCCATATCTAATGCAGCTTGACGATCACTCATTCAAAATTCCTCCTTAACTGAATTGCTAATCTTATTATACCTATTTTCAATTCAATTTGCCAACAAAAATCGAACATTTATTCGTTTTTTTATTTTCTATTAAATAAAACTACATTTAGCCATAAAAAAAGCTAGAAGAAACTTATATCTCTTCTAGCTTTTTATATAAATGATAAAATCCGTATTTCGTTGAGCGTTCTCTAATTTGTTGACGACTTCCACTTAAATTAAGAGGAAAGACTACAGTTGCTTCATTCTTCATCGCCAACCCAACAAATACTGTTCCTGGCACTTTATGCTCTAAAGCATCTGGCCCTGCTACCCCAGTAAAACTAATTCCGATATCCGCCCTTAATAATTCCTTAACATTTTCAGCAAGATAACGAGCACATTTTTCACTTACTGCACCATCAGTACACAACACTTCTTCAGGCACACGTAAAACTTGTTGCTTCACATCATTATGATAACAAATAATACCGCCTTTAAATACAGATGAAACACCAGTGTTTTCTGTTACTTGATTTCCAAAGAGACCACCTGTTAAACTTTCTGCACAAGCTAAAGTTAACTCTTTTTTCTTCAATAACCCTATTGCCTTGTAATGAAGAAAATCTTGGTCATATCCGTAGAAAAATTCTCCTACTCTTTCTAAAATCAAATCTTCCACATGTTGAATTAGATTCTCTGCCTCATTAGCATTTTGATGTTTGGCAGTCAAACGCAATGTCACTTCTCCATCATTTGCGAGGGGAGCAATTGTTGGGTTCGTTTGTCCATCAATTAAATCTTGAACTTTCACCTCTAATTGAGATTCCCCAATACCGAAAAAGCGAAGTATACGAGAGTGAATATTTCCACTTATCGTAAAATTACACAAAAAAGGTTCTGCATAACTTACATACATTGGCTTCATCTCTTTCGGTGGTCCCGGTAATAAAATATAAACTTTTCCGTTCTTATTTAACCCCATACCAGGCGCCATACCGTGATCATTCGCAAAAACAGTCGCTCCATTTAAAACGAGAGCCTGTTTTTTATTATTTTCCGTGAATTCACGACCTGTACGCTTAAAGTAATCACCTATTGACGCTAAGGCCTTTTCATCATATACAAGCTCTTCATCTAGACTAGCCGCTATAGTTTCTTTCGTTAAATCATCTTTTGTCGGGCCTAATCCACCTGTAAAAATGAGCATGTCAGCGCGTTCTTCCGCAACTTCAATCGCCTTCTGTAATCGCTTGTTATTATCACCAACAACAGTATGATAGTACACGTTAATTCCGATTGAAGCTAACTTTTCAGATAAAAACTGGGCATTTGTATTTGCAATTTGTCCAAGTAATAATTCAGTTCCAACCGCAATAATCTCAGCATTCATCCTAATTCCCCCATAAACTTCTATTTTGAGTTTACAAAAGCAGCTCTATTTTTCCAGAAATAATCCCATCCTGAAATAACGGTAAAGATTAATGCAATCCAAATAAAAATATCTGCAACTGGAATATGAAGTAAGTTTAATGGTACATCATGTAGTAAATACGCTGCAATCGCAATAATTTGTGTCCATGTCTTAATTTTCCCTAACTGATTTGCTGCAACGACTTCCCCTGTCCCAGCAAGTACAAGACGTAGACCTGTTACAGCAAATTCACGACTTATAATTACAATAACGATCCAAGCTGGTATATATTGCATCTCTACTAATGTAATAAGTGCTGCCGAAACAAGTAATTTATCTGCTAACGGGTCAAGGAATTTCCCTAAATTCGTTACAAGATTATACTTTCTTGCATAATGTCCATCAATCCAATCTGTAGCTGAAGCGATAATAAAGATAAGTGCCCCTGCTAAATGTTGAATTGGTAAATCAACGTCACCAATTGTATATGAGCCCCAATCAAAGGGAGCTAGCATAATTACCATAAAAATTGGAATTAAGCAGATTCTAGATATTGTAATTTTATTTGGTAAATTCACAGCTATTCCTCCATCATATCAAAAACATTTGTTCACTGAAAAAAGTCATCGAAGCGATGACTGTTATTGTGCAGGTTGCGCTATCCCTTGGTTTTTTATCACCAATCTTTGGTGATATTCTTTTTCTGGATCCAATGGGAAAGTAACCACTTGGCCATTCAGTTTAATTTCAACATTCGGTGCACTTCCAATATTCAGTCGCACTTCTTTTGCTGTTGATAAATCACGCTTTTCTGTTTGACCACTTTGTAATGTAGTGTTTAAAATTTCATTACCCGTATCATCTTTAACATCTACATAACTTGTACCCTTTGCTGAGATTTCCAGTTCTAATGTTTTATTATTATGAATTTCCAAAGTAGATACCTTACCACTTGTTCCAACTACTTTCACTTCTTGTTGTCCAGTTGGTTGCGCTGGCTGTTCTTCTTTCTTTGGCTCTTCTTTCTTTGGTTCCTCTTTTTTTGGCTCTTCCGCTTTCGGTTCATCTTTATTTGTATCTAGCGGTGAATTTTTTGCTTTTTGAACTTCAATTTTCTCACTTTGAGCATTCGGAACTTGGTCACTATCTTTTCCAGTTAACGCTTGAATAACAAACCAAACTACTACTCCAAATGCTACTACTAACAACACAATCAAAATTTTCGGCATATAATCTGCAATTGGCCATGATGAAGATTTTTGCATTGTTTCTTGTGTTTTTTGTCCAGTTGATATTTGTGGAACTTCACGATTTTCAGATTGTGGTATCGTACTCTGATATTCTACAAGCAGTTCCTCTCCATTTACCCCAACCGCATCTGCGTATTGTTTAATGAACGCACGCACATAAAATGCTCCTGGCAATACATCATAGTTGCCTTCTTCAATCGCTACTAAATGGCGTTTTTGAATTTTTGTAATCTCATGCAGCTGATCAATAGACAAGCCTTTCGCTTCTCGTGCTTCTTTCAGCTTTTGTCCTAATTCTGTCACTACTAACACCTCAATATTTCTTTAAAAGTCGAACATAGAGAAATTATTTTGCGTACCTTGTTCAATTTCATCTACTAAATTATATTGAATTTCTTCATCATAATCGTTACGCAACTCGATAATATAATCAAAATCATCCAATGTGTATTCTGACTGACTCACAAATACATCAGGATGTTCCACAACTTTCGTTGCAGGCAATCTCATAATTTCACGAACGAGCTGCCAGTGCCTTTCATTAGCACGCTTTGTTGACACGATTCCATCTAGGATGAAAATATTGTCGTCGCTATACTCATCTTCAATCAATTGACTACGAACAGTTTGCTTAATAAGAGTGGATGATACAAATAACCATCTTTTATTTGCACAAACACTTGAGGCAACAATGGATTCTGTTTTCCCGACACGAGGCATTCCTCGTATCCCAATTAGTTTATGGCCTTCTTTTTTCATTATTTCAGCCATAAAGTCTACAAGTAATCCTAATTCATCACGTACAAATCGAAATGTTTTCTTATCATCTGCATCTCGTTGTATGTACCTACCATGTCTAACCGCTAGCTTATCTCTAAGCTTTGGCGGACGATATTTCGTTACCGTTATATTATCCATCGTATTTAAAATTGATTCAAGTCTAGAGATTTGCTCTTGATTATCGCACATAAGCAAAAGCCCACGTCGTGCATTATCTACACCATTAATTGTGACAATATTAATGCCGAGCATACCGATTAACGAAGAAACGTCACCAAGCAAGCCAGGTCGGTTCTTATGTATTTCATATTCAAAATACCATTCAATCATCCAAGATCACTCCCCCACGCTTACTTTACACCTACGTACTATATTATATGATTTCACCTTAATAGGGAAGCTAAATGTATAATCTATTCCGTGTAATTATTATATATACCAAAAAAAGAGAGAGGAGCTTCCCCTCTCTACTTTTACTTATGTTGTACAAATTTCACCATTAAATTTGCAATTGTATGTTGCTCTTGTTCATCAGCAACTTTCCAAAGTTCAGCTAATAATTTTTCTTGGTCATTGCGCGCTTCCACTTCATTAGCTAGATAATCTCCAACGCGAAATGCCATATCTGATACTGCATTACCATCAAGCCCTTTTCCTTGCGCTTGTTCTAAACGTTCTCCTAAAAAGCTCTTCCACTGATCAAAGTTTTCTAACACTGTCATGTTTAAGCACCTCACTATTGAGTAATAGAATCATGTTTAATTTGTACATTTTTTTATTTTTTATGTACGAATTTTTTTATTTTTTATGTACGAATTTTTTAGCAATGCCAACCGCCATTCACTCCGATAATTTGTCCAGTTATATAAGATGCTCCTGGTGATACAAGGAATGACACTGTTTTTGCTACCTCTTCTGGCAATCCTATTCTACCTAGTGGTATTTCCTCAGCAATTCCAATTTTATCTTCTTCAGAAAAGACACTTAACATTTCCGTTTCAATTGCACCTGGCGCTACTGCATTCACACGCAATCCGCTTAAAGAAACCTCTTTCGCTAAAGCCTTCACATATGAATTTTGTGCTCCCTTCACCATTGAATATAGCACTTCACAAGAAGCCCCTATTTGCCCCCATATAGACGAAACAACTACAATATTTCCACTTCTCCGCCCAATCATAGTGGGTAGTGCCATTGATAGTAATTTATACACACTCTTAACTTGAAGTTCTACCATATCATTCAACTCATCGTTTGTTACATCTGTCACTAATCCAAAGATACTCTTTCCAGCTGCGTATACGATAACATCAATAGGATGTTCAATTTGTTCCCACAATTGCTCGACCCCATCACTAGAAGCTAAATTAGCTTTAACAGGGATTACTTCATCCCATTCCTTCTGTAACTCTATTACCTTCTCTTCACTGTTATTGTAATGAACATATACTGTATATCCATCCTGAATTAATTGTTTGGAAATAGCAGAGCCAATCCCTCCGCTCCCTCCAGTTACTAATGCATACTTTTTCATAAATTCCCTCTCTTATATCTACAAGTTCAATTTTCATACAACTAAATAATACCCTTATCTTACAATTTTTCAATGATAAGATAAGGGTATCTTTATAATTTTATTTTTTCGGCAAAATCTGACAAACGCTCATTTTTTCTTCTGACAATAATAATTTTGCTACTTCTTGTAAGTCTTGAACGGTCAGTCCTTCTAATACAGTCAATGCATCAAACAAACTAGATTCATTAAACGCATATCGTGTAAACTGGTTTGCAATATATTCCGGCGAATTTAGCGAGCGTAGAAAGCCACCAATTTTCTTTTTCTTCACTCGTTCTAATGCTGCCTCATCTAATTGTTCATAATTTGTTTTTAATACAATATCTTTCAAGCGCTCTGCCAATTCATCAGGCCACTTCGTATCACCGCCAACCATAGCAAAACCGAAGTTATTTTCTTCCGTATAGTCATACGAGAACGAATCATCAATAAGACCCTCATTATATAGAGATTCATAATGAATGGAACTTTTTCCAAATAAATAATCTAAAAGTAATGTAAGTGCAATTTCTTGTTTTAGAAGAGCTTGCCCCCTTTCTTTTAAATTTGTCGCTTTAATACCAACTAAACATTTCGGTGTTTGCACAGGCATTGAAATGATTTTTTTCTTTTCATTTACTTCATCTGGTTCTTCTTCAAATGAACGTACAATTTTTGGTTGGTTTTTATAATCTTTTTCCGCTTGATTTTCACGTACTAAATTCACTGTTTTCTCTGGGTCAATTGCACCAACGACAAATAATAACATATTGCTCGGATGATAAAATGTTTCATAGCATTCATATAATAAATCTTTCGTAATTTTACTAATAGACTCAATTGTTCCTGCAATATCAATTTTAATTGGGTGCTTTACAAACAAGCTATCAATTAATCCGAAGTATAAACGCCAATCTGGATTATCTTGATACATTTGAATTTCTTGCCCGATAATCCCCTTTTCTTTTTCAACTGTTTTTTCAGAGAAGTAAGGCTCTTGTACGAAGTTTAACAATGTATTTAAATTTTGTTCTACATTTGATGTACATGAAAAAAGGTAAGCTGTTCGTGTGAAAGAAGTAAAAGCATTTGCCGATGCACCTTGTTTACTAAACAATTGGAAAGCATCATGATCTTCTTTTTCAAACAATTTATGCTCAAGAAAATGGGCAATCCCATCAGGTACACGAATCATTTCTTCCTTACCTAACGGTACAAATGTATTATCTACAGAACCATATTTCGTCGTAAACGTTGCAAATGTTTTATTAAACCCTTGCTTCGGTAAAACATATACATCTAATCCATTAGGAAGTTTTTCATAATAGAGTGTCTCTTTTAATTGCTCATAAACAATCTTCTCCATTTATTCTCCCTCCGTTCCATGTAAAAAGTAAATTGTATCTAGTTCAATATTTTTAGCAACTTTCACAATCTCTTCTTTCGTCACACTTTCTATACCCGTAATCCACTCTTCAACTGGACGTGTACGATCTGAAATAATACCATGATACAGCATTTCCACAAATCCACGCGGTGTATCAATCGCCTCTAATATTTGATTTTGAATGACACTTTTTGTTTGATGCATCTCTTCTTCAGAAAAATCACCGTTTTGCATCGCCAGCATTTGTTCTTTAATAATCTCAACTGCCTTTTCATAATTTTTCGCTTCAATTCCTGACATAACAAACAATAGACCTTTATGACTTTCAAAGCGCGATGCCGCATAGTACGCTAAACTATTTTTTTCACGAACATTTATGAATAACTTCGAATGAGAAAAACCTCCAAATAGCCCATTGAACAATTGTAGTGCGAAATAATCTTCATCTTTATACGTGACAAACGTACGATAGCCAATATTTAGTTTACTTTGTTTTAATTCTTGTTTTTCAACAACTTCTTTTTCTTCATTATTTCGCTTATGAAGTAGTACATTTCTTTCTTTCACCGGACGCGCTGAAATAGAAAAATACTTACTTACAAGATCAACTGCGTTTTCTGAAATATCACCAATAATGTATAAATCCATTTCATCTTCCGCTAACACTTTTTGATAATATTGATACAGACTTTCATTTGTAATAGAAGCAACACTCTCTTTTTTTCCATTTGCACTTAACCGATACGGTTCTACTTTGCACATTTCTTCAATTAAACGCTCGTTTGCATAACGCATCTTATCATCATAAGTAGCTTCAATTCTCTGCAAGAGCGCTCTTTTTTCACTTTCTACGATAGAAGGTAGAAAACCGTTCCCTTCCGTTGCCGGGTGTAAAATAATATCTGATAACACAGAAAGCACTTTTTCAAATAACGGTGGTGCATCGTGTAAATATATTTCATTTGCAATGTCTACATAAATAGAGATAATATGTTCTTCACCTTTTTTACTTACATCTACCGCTAAAGAAGACCCGTATAATTCTTCTAAGTATTGACGAAGACGAATTACAGAAGGCAATTTTTCTGTCGCACTTTGCAATACGTATGGCAATAGAGCCCGCTCTGTCACCGTCTCCTCATTTAAAGGTGCTTTAAAACGAAATACAAAGGTATTTGTTTTATATTTATCAGTTGGAATAATATGTACTCGCAAACCATCTAATTCATGTAATTGTTGTTCCATTAGTTTCATTTATAGCCCTCCTTTACGTATGTAGGAATATTCCTCTTCAATATACAGTTTTTAGAAATAAAAAATCAACTTTTCTTCCTTATTATGTTTACATATGACTCTTTCTAAAAAACTTTAATATGTAAGGAACACAGTAAAATTTCGTATTGAATATATTCTATGTAAAAAAGCCCGCACTAATGTGCGAGCTTTTTTATACTTACAAAATACTTATCGTTTTCCTTTTTCATAAGGGATTCCTAATGCTTTCGGAGCTTCAGAACGACCTACAAAACCGACAAGTGCTAATATTGTGAATACATACGGTAATATCGTTAAGAATACACTTGGAATTTCTTTTAGTACAGGAATTGTACCACCTGTTATCCCAAGTGATTGAGCAAATCCGAAAAACAGAGCCGCTCCAAGAGCACCGAGTGGATTCCATTTACCAAAGATCATAGCTGCTAGTGCTAAGAAACCTTGTCCCGTAATTGTAGCACCTGAGAAGTTACCAGAAATCGACATAGCGAAAACCGCGCCACCAACCCCTGCGAACATTCCAGATATACAAACTGCAATATAACGCATTTTATATACATTAATCCCCATCGTATCTGCCGCCATTGGATGTTCACCAACAGCACGAAGACGAAGACCAAATGGCGTTTTATAAATAATATACCAAACAACAAACGCTAAAATAATGGCAATATATGATGTTAATGGTACATTTGAGAACAAGATTTTTCCGATTACCGGAATATCCGAAAAGCCTGGAACATCGATTTTTTCAATACGATATTGAATAAAATCAGTCTGTCCTTTGCCAAAGATTTTCTTAATCGCAAATACTGTTAAACCGAGAGCTAAGAAGTTAATCGCTACACCACTTACAACTTGATCTGCACGGAACGTAATGGATGCTACCGCATGAAGAAGTGCAAATAATCCACTACCAATTGCTGCAAATAACAACGCAATCCATGGAGTCATTGCCCCCCACGTATCACCCATTAATAAAGTTGTAACAATACCAATAAATGCACCGAATAACATTAAACCCTCTAATGCAATATTTACTACTCCAGAACGTTCACTGAACACTCCTCCTAGCGCTGTAAAAATAAGTGGCGCAGCTGTGTATAACGTACCAGTCACAAGAATAGCTAAAATATCTAAAAAGCTCATTTATTTTCCCTCCTTGCTCATACGTGTAAGTGCCCAGCGTAAAATATAACTACAAGCAACGAAGAAAATGATACATGCGATAATAACATTTATTAATTCAGATGGCACGTCAGCTTCAAAATTCATTTGTGGAGCTGCACTTTTTAAACCACCAAATAACAATGCAGATAGTAATATACCAAACGGATTATTTCCCCCAAGAAGAGCTACCGCAATCCCATCAAACCCAATACCAGTAAACGATGACATCGCCGTCATACTTTGGAATGTTCCGAGCCCTTCCATAGCTCCAGCAATTCCCGCAAAAGCACCAGCAATCGTCATTGATAATACTACATTGCGTGAGACCTTCATTCCTGCATACTGTGATGCACTTTGGTTAAAGCCAACTGATTTCAACTCATATCCTAACGTTGTTCTATCTAATAAGAACCACATGACAATAGCAATTATGATAGCTACAACAATTCCCCAGTGTAAACGGGATCCATCTGTCAATGAAGATAACCAATCAGAAGCTAACGAAGCACTTGCTTGTACATCATAAGATTTCTCATTACCTTCATGTATAAAACGTTTAATAAGATCATACGTAACATACAGTGCAATGTAATTCATCATAATTGTGACAATTACTTCATTTACTTTAAGCTTTCCTTTTAAATATCCAGGTATAAATCCCCATAAACCGCCGACAAGCGCAGCTACTAAAATAGACAACGGAATATGCAAAAATGCTGGTAATGATACTGCATATCCAAACCAAACAGCCGCAAGCCATCCAACTAACAACTGTCCTTCTACACCAATATTAAAAAGACCTGTACGAAACGCAAACGCAACAGACAGACCAGCTAACACAAGCGGAATCATCGTGCGTAACGTCTCACCGATAGCTTGAGGATTTCCAACCATCCCTTCCCAAAGCGCGGCGTATCCAACAATCGGATCATATCCACTAACTAACATTACAATGGCTCCAACAAGCAACCCAAAAATAACAGATAACACTGGTACTAAAATATTTATTGTTCGCTCTGTTAAAAAGTTCTTAGCCATTTGTATTCACCTTCTCTTTCCCTGTCCCGCCAGCCATTAATAATCCAAGCTGCTGTTCATTTGTTTCGTCTGCATTCACAATTGCTACAATTTTCCCTTCATAAATAACTGCGATTCTATCACTTACATTTAAAATTTCATCTAGTTCTAACGATAGAAGCAATACAGCCTTACCTTTATCCCTTTGCTCAATTAGTTTTTTATGAATAAATTCAATCGCACCAACATCTAAGCCACGTGTTGGCTGTGCCGCTATTAATAAATCTGGATTGCGATCCATTTCACGTGCAATAATAGCCTTCTGCTGATTTCCACCTGATAGAGCACGCGCTAATGTTTGTTCACTAGGTGTACGTACATCAAACTGTTCAATAAGCTTCTTTGCTTTTTCTGTAATTTTACTAAAGTTTAAAATGCCTTTTTTTGAAAGTGGATTTTTATAGTATGTTTGCAAAACTATATTGTCTTTAATGGAAAAATCAAGAACTAATCCATGCTTATGACGGTCTTCTGGAATATGACCAATTCCCTCTTCAGTAATTCTTCGAACTGGCCAATTCGTTATTTCTTTTCCTTTAATTGCAATAGAACCTGACTCAACTTTTCGTAAACCAGTAATCGCTTCTATTAATTCACTTTGACCATTCCCATCAATCCCTGCAATTCCTACGATTTCTCCTGCACGAACAGTTAAGTCAAGATCTTTTACAGCAGGTAATTTACGCGCATCGTGAACAATTAAGTTTGCAATAGATAGCACTTCTTGCTCTGGCTTAGCTTCTATCTTTTCTGTTTTAAAATTCACTTGACGTCCGACCATTAACTCTGCAAGTTTATGCTCATCCATTTCAGCAACGTCAACTGTACCAATTCCCTTACCTTTACGAATAACTGTACAACGATCGCAAACTTCCATAATTTCTTTCAACTTATGTGTAATAAGAACAATAGATTTTCCTTCTTGCACAAGCTTTTTCATAATTTGAATCAATTCATGAATTTCTTGAGGAGTTAAAACCGCAGTCGGTTCATCGAATATTAAAATCTCTGCACCACGGTAAAGAGTCTTTAATATTTCTACCCTTTGCTGCATCCCAACCGAAATATCTTCAATCTTTGCATATGGATCAACTGCTAAACCATACTGCTCAGATAATTGTTTAATTTCTTTTGCAGCCGCTTCTACAGCAATTCGCCCCTTATTTTTTGGTTCATTTCCAAGAATAATATTCTCTGTAACTGTAAAATTATGAACAAGCATAAAATGCTGATGAACCATCCCAATACCAAGGTCATTTGCTATATTTGGATTAGTAATGTTTACAGGCTTTCCTTTAATTTTAATTTCTCCCTGTTCTGGTTGATACAAACCGAACAGTACATTCATTAACGTTGATTTCCCTGCACCATTTTCTCCGAGTAAAGCATGTATCTCTCCCTGTTTTACTTGCAGCGTAATATCATCATTTGCTACAATGCCTGGGAATACTTTTGTAATATTGTTCATCTCAATTACGTATTCCATTTTGTTCCTCCTTATAACAGGGAATACTCCCTAATTACACTCTATTAAAAGTCATTTTATATATACAAAGGTTAGTTCCAAGAACTAACCTTTGCTATTTCTCTATTATTTCTTTAAAGAAGCTTCATATGCTTTATACTCTTCATCAGTTGCAGGTACTTTAATTTCACCGGCAGTAATTTTCTTCTCAAACTCTTCTACTTTAGTTAAAATTTCTGGGTTTACTTTTTTCACATTGTCAGTTGTTTTCGCAATACCGACACCATCATCTTTCAAACCAAATTCTTCTATTTTTCCACCTTTTAACTTACCATCTTTCGCTTCTTGCGCTACTTTCGCAACTGCAACATCAACACGTTTTACCATTGAAGTTAACGTTACATTTTCAGGCATACCTTCTTGATTTTGGTCACGGTCAACACCGATTACCCAAACGTTTTCACCTTTTTTCTTACGATTTTTCGCTTCTGTAAATACACCGTTACCAGTTGCACCTGATGCATGATAAATTACGTCAACACCTTGACCATACATTGCCGAAGCTAATACAGATCCCTTTTCCGGTTTATCAAATGCATCTGCATATTGCGCTACAATCTCAATGTTCGGATTTACTGCTTTCACACCAGCTTTAAATCCTGATTCAAATTTTGTAATTAATGGACTCTTTACACCGCCAATAAAGCCGACTTTATTTGATTTTGTCGTCATTGCTGCTACAACACCAACTAAAAATGAACCTTCATGATCTTTAAATGTAATGCTTGTTACGTTCGGCTTATCTACAACCGTATCTACAATTGCAAATTGTTCTTTCGGATACTGTTCAGCTACCTTTGCAACAGATTTTTCCATTAAGTATCCAATACCAAATGTTGTAGTATAATTATCTTTCGCAAATTTCGTTAAATTCGGGATATAGTCAGCATCTTTACTTGATTGAAGATAACGGTATCCTTCATTTTCCTTCAAACCGTTGTCTTTACCGAATTTAGTTAAACCTTCCCAAGCTGATTGGTTGAATGATTTATCATCAACGCCCCCAACATCCGTTACCATACCAACTTTGAATTCTTTATCGCTTTTCTTGTCACTGCTCCCTTTATCCGAATTACCACATGCACCTAACACTGTACTTGCTGCTAACGTTAACGATAATAAAAGACCTGCTTTTTTCTTCATACTAGAAACCCCTCCTAAAATGATATATATATATTTATTTATTCTTACGCTGCTGTCCCTTACTCCTTGTTGTCACCTCCCTAAAAAGGAACTTTCCTACATACGTTTTCTTAATACGTGGAAGCTAAACTTATCAGCTCTAAAGTAATTGATAGAATATAAGATTGGCTCATCATTTTGATCATAGTGCATTTGTTTTAAAACTAGCAGTGCCGTTTCAGGTTCACATTCCAAAATCGGCGAGATTTTCGGATGGTAGCCAATTGGCTCAATATGAGCAACAGCATACGTTATGCGTTTATGCGTGTTATTGTGTATCACTGTAAGCAATGATTCCTCATTGTATCCCGATAAATCTGGTAATATTTCTTTTGCAAGTTTATCAATACAATACACAACAGGTTCCCCATCTGCTGTACGCACACGCTCAATCATCACTGCATTAAAACCATCTTCACTATTAAACTTCTCTTTTTCTTCTTCTGTTAAAGTTGTAGTAGATGATGATAAAAAGATTGTTCCTGGTGTTTTCCCCACACTAGAAATCATATCTGTAATACTAGAAAGTTGTTCTATTCCAGAAGAAAATAACGGCTTTGCATTTACAAATGTCCCTACACCATGTCTACGGATGACAACATTTTCTTCTTCTAAAATACGCAACGCTTCCCTTAAAGTCGCCCTACTTACACCAAGTTCTTTCGCTAAATCAAACTCTGATGGTAACTTTTGTCTTTCTTTGTAAATCCCATCTTTAATCTTTTCTTTAATGTGATCAATCACCCGTAAATATAGGTGACGGCTATCGGATTTTACTGACATAAGATTCCCCCGCATTTCACTTATTCGACCTCTGATGTAAGACTTCTTTTCTCTTTTTTCAACTTACAACATAGTACAAACTACTAACTACTAAAAATAAATGCAATTGTCGAATAAATATTAATAATTTTTTAAAATTAAATTTTCACTCTTTACTACAAAAAAAACTTTGCACCATAAACATTCCTCATATCGAGAAAAAGTTCGGCACAAAGATCCGTTACATCCTTTGTTACACACTTTTCCCCTCATAGTCTAGCAATTCATGGTTGCCAGGTAGAAACTTATGGACCTTATCTCCAAGATTATATGAGGCAGTGATTCTTTTCGAAGTAATCTTAACACTTGCTCCCATACGTGTCAACAAGATTTAACATTTTTCTACATTGAATATCGAACATTTATAAAAAGCAAACTCGTAGTATTCGTATTCTAAAGAATCATCTAAAATGTAAGCCTTTTCTTTAATACTGACTATAGTATATAACAAAGACAGCATATAAAAAAAGCCTAATTGATTAAAATTAGGCTTTTTTAAGAACTTTTTTCTTGTACATCTTTAATGAGCACTTCTCTCGGTTTACTACCTTCATATGGACCTACTACACCGTTCATTTCCATTGCATCAATTAAGCGAGCAGCTCGCGTATAACCTACTCTAAACCTACGTTGTAACATAGAAACAGATGCCGTTTGCATTTCCACTACGAGCTGAACTGCTTCATCGTATAATTCATCTTCTACTTCCTGTTTTGTCTCAGGGACATCTTGCGGAATCATATCCTCTTGATATTGTGCTTTTTGCTGTCCAATAACATATTCTACGACTCTCTCAACTTCATCATCTGATAAAAATGCACCTTGTACACGTACAGGCTTCGATGCACCAATTGGTATAAACAGCATATCTCCACGACCTAGTAGCTTCTCTGCGCCACCACCGTCAAGAATTGTACGAGAATCCGTTTGAGAAGATACAGCGAATGCAATACGTGATGGAATATTCGCTTTAATTACACCCGTAATAACGTCCACTGACGGGCGTTGCGTTGCAATAATTAAATGAATACCAGCAGCACGAGCCATTTGCGCCAATCGCATAATTGCATCCTCTACATCAGACGAAGCAACCAACATTAAATCCGCTAACTCATCTACAATTACTACAATATACGGTAATTCAGGTTGTTTCGCTTCCGATTGATTATTATGTTCTTTTATATAATCATTATACCCTTCAATGTTACGTGTGCCACTATGAGCAAATAACTCATAACGACGTTCCATTTCACTCACAACTTTTTTCAAAGCTTGCGATGCTTTTTTTGGATCAGTTACAACTGGCGTTAACAAGTGAGGAACACCGTTATATACATTTAACTCTACCATTTTCGGATCGATCATCATTAATTTTACTTCATGTGGTTTTGCACGCATTAAAATACTAACAATAATACCGTTAATACATACACTTTTCCCGCTACCTGTCGCACCGGCCACTAGTAAATGAGGCATTTTATTTAAACGGGCTAATACAGCTTCACCTGTAATATCTCGCCCAAGACCAATTAACAACTTCTCCTCCGGATAATTATTAGCCTTAGAATCCAGAACTTCCCTAAGCGTTACCATAGAAACTTCTGAGTTTGGAACTTCAATTCCTACAGCTGATTTCCCGGGAATAGGTGCTTCAATACGAATGTCCTTTGCAGCTAAAGCAAGCGCTAAATCATCACTTAAACCTACAATTTTGCTTACCTTTACTCCCATATCAGGATACACTTCATATTTTGTAACTGAAGGACCTCTATGCACTTTTGTCACTTTCGCTTTTACTCCAAAGCTTTGGAATGTACGTTCTAATTTACGAGCATTCTCATAAATTTCCGCATTTTCATTTGTAACTTGTTTATTCTTTGGAAATTTTAATATATCAAGTGAAGGAAGCTTGTAATCTTTATTTTCTACATTCGAAAATTGCATTGGCGGGGCACTTGGTTCCGCCTCTAAAGATTCTACAATTTTTTCTCCACGCTTTTTCTTTAGCTCTTCAACCGGTGGAGCCTCTTCAATAAACGGTGAAGTAATTGAATCTGTTTCACGTTCTTCTTCAATGCGTTTATCCTCTTCTTCATTTACAGGATAATTCTCAGTGAAATTTGAAATAATCGGAGGATCAATTTGTATTTCTTCCATTGGTTCAATCACTTCTTCTTGCTCTACAGCACGTCCGCGCCTTGTACTTCTAGTTGTTTTTTTCTTTTCTGTTTGTTCAGCCGCTCTTTTGGATCGCCAATCTTTATAATCCCCTTGCATGACCTGAAATTGACTTTTAAAAATTCTACCAACCGGAGCTAACACTTCCCCAATATGCTTATTTGTTATGCAAAGTATTCCGAGAATAACTAAAATAATTCCAATAATATAGGCTCCTACTTCATCAAATAAGAAGTAACATGTTGCAAACATAAGCGCCCCAAACATCCCGCCGCCTAAATGAACGCTATCTGGCCCTTTTTTCATTTCAAGAAAGAAGTTATCTTTCGTGCTCACAATAACAGAAGTATTTTGCACTGCTCCATCTTTCGTAAGAAGGTTAAATAATGTGATATGACTGAACATTAATATCGCCAATACAATTAAATAAAAACCAATTAACCGTTTATTTAAAAGGTTCGGCCATCTACGTTTTATAACAAACGCAACCGATAAAGCTATTACACCTAACACACCAATTATGTACCACTCACCAAAGAAGAAGCGAAAAAATAACACAAACGATTTCCCTACAACGCCTAGCTGTAAAATCGTAATGATTGAAAGTGCAAAAAGAGTCAAACCGACGATTTCATAATACAAAGTTGGCTTTATCGTACGTCTTGCCTTTGCCTTCGTCCCTCTTTGCTTTTGTTTTGCCATTTCTTCACCTCGTGTTCTACATATAAGGACGACTTCTTTTTAAAAAGTTCTGCCTATATGTCTGTTTTCTCTATTTTTCAGGTCTTTATATGTTCCATTTTTACACTTCTTGTAAAATGTTAAAGAAACAGAAGAAAGCAGCCTACCCATGGCTGCTCAACCGTCCTGTTTTTTATATTATACCATAGCTTCTAAACAAAATCCTTCTTTTTGCTAAAAGGTTATTTTCTGACCAGGCTCATACTTTAAGTAGTGAAATGGATTCGTACTTAGCACACGTACAATCGAATAACATTGATGTTCCTCTTCAGAAACAATTAATTCCACACCATTTATATTTACAACCTTTTGACTTTCACAGTGTGAATAATCGGCCGGATACACAAGTTGCTCTGGCATAATTGTATATAAAATCATTGTAGCATTGTCCCTTCTGCATGAGCATCTATTAATTCGTTTAATTTTCGAATTGCACTCCCAATACCACCAACATCATCTATAAGACCATATTTCACTGCGTCTCCACCAATTACATTCGTTCCGATATCTCGCGTCAAATTCCCTTTTGCAAACATAAGTTCTTTAAAACGATCTTCTGTTACTTTTGAATTCTTCGTCACAAATCGAATGACTCTTTCTTGCATTTTATCCAAATACTCAAATGTTTGTGGCACACCTATAACAAGACCCGTTAAACGAATTGGATGAATTGTCATCGTCGCAGTTTCCGCAATAAATGAATAGTCAGTAGAGACAGCGATCGGCACACCAATAGAATGTCCCCCACCTAAAACTAGAGATACCGTTGGTTTTGAAAGTGAAGCTACCATTTCAGAAATTGCTAACCCAGCTTCAACATCACCTCCAACTGTGTTTAATATTAAAAGCAAACCTTCAATTTTCGGATTTTGTTCAATCGCTACAATTTGCGGAATGATGTGCTCATATTTTGTTGTTTTATTTTGTGGCGGCAACTGAACGTGACCTTCCACTTGCCCGACGATTGTTAAGCAATGAATACGTGATTCATTCATTTGTGGTACATTTGTCTGTCCAAGCTGTTGAATTTTCTCTACTATTGAAGCTTCTTTTGACCCAGCTTCTTTCTCTTCATTTGTATAACGATCACGCTCCATCATATCGCATCCCCTTTCACTCGTATATAACTATTATTTCTTAAGTTATAAATTTCATTCGATGGAGTTAAAAAGAAAAAAAATCACCCGTAAAGGTGATCTTTCTTACACTTCCATAATAATCGGTAAAATCATAGGTTTTCTCTTTGTCTCTTCGTACAAGAACTGCCCTAATAATTCACGAACATTTTGTTTTAACATAGACCATTCAATTGAATATTCTTTAATTGATTGCTCAACAATCATACGTACAATCTCTGTAGATCGTTCAATTAAAGCTTCTGATTCACGTACATATACGAAACCACGTGAAATGATTTCTGGACCGGAGATAATTTTCTTTTCATCTTTACCAAGTGTTACAACAACTACTAAAATTCCATCTTGAGATAACATCTTCCTATCTCGAAGAACGATATTACCAACATCACCTATACCTAATCCATCAATTAAAACGTTACCAGCTTGCACTTTACCAGCTAAGTTTGCCTCATCGTCACCGAAAGCAATTACATCGCCTTTTTCTACGATAAAGATATTTTCTCTTGCAATACCTACATCTTCAGCTAAATATGCATGTGCTTTTTGCATACGAAACTCACCATGTACGGGTACAAAATACTTCGGTTTCATTAAATTTAACATCAGTTTTAATTCTTCTTGGCTACCGTGACCTGAAACATGAACTTTTCTTTCACCGTAATAAACGACCTCAGCTCCAGCTCTAAATAACAAATCAATAATTTTCGATACAGATATTTCATTACCCGGAATTGGAGAAGCCGCAATAATAACCGTATCACCTTTACGAATTGAAATTTGTTTATGAGCTTGCTTTGCCATTCTAGAAAGGGCTGCCATCGGTTCCCCTTGGCTACCTGTCGTCAAAATAGCTACTTTTTTCTCTGGGAAATTATCTACTTCCTGCAGTGAAATAATCATACCTTCTGGAACATCTAAATAACCAAGACGTCTTGCGATATCTACCACTTTCACCATACTACGTCCTACAACCGCTACTTTTCGTCCTGTTTCAGCAGCTGCATCAAATACTTGTTGAATACGATGTACATTCGATGCAAATGAAGCAACGATAATACGACCTTCTGCACCGTAGAACACTTTAGAAATTTCTACACCAACTTCTTTTTCCGAACCTGTATAGCCTGGACGCTCTGCATTTGTACTATCAGATAATAAACAAAGTACGCCTTCATTTCCGATTTGCGCCATTTTCCCAAGGTCTGCTCCATTATTTCCAATTGGAGTTTGATCGAATTTAAAGTCTCCCGTATATACGACTGCACCTTTTGATGTATGGAAACAAACACCAACAGAATCCGGAATACTATGTGTCGTTCCAAAGAATGACACAGTTGTAGTATTAAACTCCACTGTTGAATTTGAATCGATTGTTTTTAAGTCTACACGACCTAACATGCCCGCTTCGCCAAGTTTTTCTTGTATAAGTCCTACCGTTAATTTCGTTGCATACACCGGAATAGATAATTTACGAAGTACATAAACAATTCCACCAATATGATCTTCATGACCGTGAGTAATAAATAAACCTTTTACTCGCTCTTGATTTTCCACCAAATATGTAATATCAGGAATAACGATATCAATTCCAAACATTTCATCTCCTGGGAACATTAATCCTGCATCTACAATAAAGATTTCAGAATCAATTTCAACACAGTACATGTTTTTCCCGATTTCACCTACTCCACCAAGAGCAAATACTTTAACTGACTCATTCTCTTTTCTCTTCATGTTGTTGCCTGGTTTAAAAATCTTGCAAACACTGATTTCACTAAAATTGCAGAGACACCAGGGAAACTCTGCAACCACCATATATTCACCGTCCAAGACGAATGTCCTTACCGTTATGCGATATCATGTCCTTGTTTATTTTTTAAACCAGGTTTCACCTCTCTTTCATTATATAAATCAAATATCTTATTCGATATGATATGAAAATTTAATCAAATTGTAATTTTTTCCATCTTTGCTAAGCATACCCGTACTAAGCTACTTAGCCATATTATACCTGATACAAGAAATAGAACACAAGTTAAATCGTGTGAAAGAAAAAGTAAAAGAAAGGAATCACACCAAAAGTATCGAACTTATTTCCAGTATATTTACGTAGCTTTTATACTTTGTATTATTTTGAAGAAGCACCTAAATACTTTAAATTACTTTCATACGATGGGTTTTCCGTTTTTTCCCTGAATTGCACAAAAGTACTTATGAAATAAGTTTTTTATAGATTACGTCACATTTGAGACAATTCCTTCTAAAAACATAACCGAAAATTTACTACGCTTACACAAAATTATTTTCTGTAATAGCACCGACCTTTTAATAAAACTAAAGATGAAAGATTATTTTCTTATAAACGTTGCAATATATGACGAAAAAGTTGATTGAAAACAGATTCACCCATTTTCATACCAATAAAGTGAAACTTTAATCAGTGGGGGTTTTGTCCATCCCCTACTGATTATGAGCCCACACCAATCGGGCTTTACGGGCAGTTATCTCCCACCTAACTTCCTCGCATTCGCTGAATTTTGAGGCGGGAGTCTTACTGCCCACAAATAGCGGGATAAAAAACGACCTAGTTTCACACGAGGCTACTGAAAAAGTCTACTTCATAAGAAAAAGGAATCCATTACCTACTATATACAGGTGATGAATCCCTTGTTCTTTCAACATATTGATAAAATGTGTGTTATTTTTTAAAACAATCACTTTTTCAGTGCCTTCGTTTCACACTAGGTCACATTTTTATTAACGAGGAATAGATTGCATTACAGATTGTAACGTTACTCTTTCTTCTTCTGTTAATGGAAGAAGTGGTAAACGTACAGAACCTACATCTAATCCAACCATTTGTAACGCTGTTTTTACCGGAGTTGGGCTTGGCGCCTTAAATAATGAATTCGTTACTCTTACAAGTAATTGATGCAATTTTTGCGCCTTCTTAAACTCTCCTGCGTGGAATGCCGCAATCATTTCCTGCATTTCGCTTCCGATAACATGAGATGCTACAGAAACGACACCTTTCGCTCCAACTGCCATAGCCGGTAACGTTAAACCGTCATCACCGCTGTATACCACAAAGTCGTCCGCTGTTTTTTCAATGATTTCTGTCATTGCTAACATATCGCCGCCTGCATCTTTAATCGCAACAATGTTTTCTATTTCTGATAAACGAACAACTGTATCAACGGAGATTTGTACAATAGATCGTCCTGGAACGTTATATAGCATAACCGGAAGTGGAGTGCTTTCAGCAATCGTTTTAAAGTGCTGATACATTCCTTCTTGACTCGGTTTGTTATAATACGGCGCTACTAGCATAACTGCATCGACACCAACTTCAGTTGCCTTTTTCGTTAAGTCAACTGAAGCATGTGTATTATTGCTACCTGTTCCAGCGATTACGGGCACCCTTTTATTGACAACAGATACGACATGGCGATATAACGCTACTTTTTCTTCTGAAGTTAATGTAGGAGATTCTCCTGTCGTTCCTCCTACCACGATTGCTGTTGTACCGTTATCAATTAAATAATTTACCAATTTCGTTGTCTTTGCAAAATCGATATTCCCATTTTTATCAAACGGTGTTACCATCGCAGTTGCAATTGTCCCAAAATCTATCATGGTCTCACTCCTTATTGTTCCAGTTGCTTTTCTTTTGAAAGCTCAAATGCACTATGCAATGCATTCACAGCCTCCACTAAATCGGTTTCTTTTACAAGAACCCAAATTGTCGTATGACTATCTGCTGATTGCAGAATTTGAATACCTTTTTCCGCTAAAGCTGTAACGATTTTTGCCGTAACCCCTGGAATACCTGCCATTCCAGCTCCAACGATAGATACTTTCGCACAATGCTCTGTCACAATTGGCTCATATCCAAGATTCCTTAATAATTCAACTGCACGACTTGATACATTATCACTCACCGTATATGCTACGCCAGTAGGTGAAATGTTAATTAAATCGACACTTATTCCTTCGTTCGCCATTTCTTTAAACACATGCTGCTGCAAATCATATGCCGTTTCTTTTGCAAGCACTTTAATTTGCGTTACGTTTGATACGTGGGCAATACCTGTAACAGGACGTTCTTCTACATCACGGCCTTTTGTAGCACCATCATATGCTGAAATAAGCGTACCTTCACTATCAGAATACGTAGAACGTACACGAAGCGGCACTTTTGCATGCATTGCAATTTCAACCGCACGCGGGTGAACGACTTTTGCACCTTGATAAGCCATGTTACAAATTTCGTTGTACGTTACTGTTTGAAGATGACGTGCATCTTTTACAATACGAGGATCCGCAGTCATAACACCTTCCACATCTGTGAAGATATCAATAAATTCAGCATGAAGCGCAACACCTAATGCTGAAGCTGAAGTATCGCTACCTCCGCGTCCAAGTGTTGTCGTATCACCTTTTTTCGTTTGTCCTTGGAATCCAGTAACCACTACTACATCTACATTTTCTAACTCTTCATGTATACGATCGCAGTTCATTTCAACGATTTTCGCATTCGTAAAATCATCGGTTGTTACAAAACCAGCTTGTGCACCATTTAATGCTGCTGCTTTTATCCCGTTCTCATTCAACATATTAGAGAAAACAATTGCTGAGATTAACTCTCCGCATGATAATAATAAATCTTGCTCACGCTTAGAAATACTAGATTCCTCTTGATTTACAAGATTTAATAACGTATCAGTTGCATATGGTTCACCTTTACGGCCCATAGCAGATACGACAGTAACTACTTTATAACCCGCATCTAGCGATTTTTTTATATGATGAAGCGCATGCTTACGTCCATTTTCATCACGTACTGATGTGCCACCAAATTTTTGTACAATAATTTTCATATTTTGCACCTTCTCTTAGCCGTTTACACTAGTTGTAATTTTACTAAGCGCTCTGCAATTTGAACTGAATTCCATGCAGCGCCTTTTAATAAATTATCAGATACGACCCAAAGATGGAATCCTTTATCGTTATTTAAATCTTTACGGATTCTTCCAACGAATACTTCGTTTTTGCCTACCGCAGTAGATGGCATTGGATATAACTGCTCTTCTGGATTATCTTGCAGAACAATACCTTCCGCATTTGCAAGTAAGCTCTTTAATTCTTCTACTGTCACGCCTTCTTTTTCTACTTCGATGTAAACAGACTCAGAATGTCCTGATACAACTGGTAAACGTACACATGTTGCCGCTACCTCTAATTCAGGCATATGCATAATCTTTTTCGTTTCATTAATCATTTTCATTTCTTCAAACGTAAATCCATTATCTTGAAACTTATCAATCTGTGGAATCGCATTAAAAGCAATTTGGAAATGTTTCTTATCACCTGATACAGGTAAAACATTCGCTTTAACTTCTTCGCCATTTAAGATTGCTTGTGATTGTTCATGAAGTTCTTCAATCGCTGCCGCACCAGCACCTGATACAGCTTGGTATGTGGAAACGATTACTCGTTTTAAACCATATTGCTGACGAATCGGCTCAAGAGCGACTACCATTTGAATTGTAGAACAGTTTGGATTTGCAATAATTCCATTATGTTCTTTTAAGTCGTTTTCATTTACTTCAGGTACAACAAGTGGCACGTTTTCTGTCATACGGAATGCACTTGTATTATCAACAACAATCGCACCGCGTTTTGCTGCTTCTGGCGCTAATTGTTTCGATACAGATCCACCAGCACTAAATAGTGCGATATCTACTCCTTCAAAACTTTCAGGAGTTGCCTCTTGAACTGTAAATTCTTCGTCTTTAAATACAAGTTTCTTACCTGCAGATCTTTTAGATGAAAGTAACGTTAACTTCCCGATTGGAAATTCTCGTTTCTCTAAAGTATTTAACATTTGTTCACCAACTGCGCCGGTTGCTCCAACTACAGCGACATGAAAAGTTTTTTGCTTTTCCATCACTATGCCCCTTTCTAGATACCAATCCTTCTATAACTTAGAATCAGAAGGAGTATACAATACCCCTTCTAATCTTAATAACGTTAATTTTATCATATTCTACAGTAAGAATGATGGTTTCATCAAAAATTGTCCTTTTTTTTTCGCTTTTTAATTCATATATCTGAATTTTTCTACGACAACCGGTTGCAATTGCTTTCCTTCCAGTGCTTCTAACACTGTATCTTCCAGTAACTCCATACGAGCTACCATTGAGTTCGGTTTTTTCTCTGGTGCGTCTTGGCCAAATGGGACGAAGTAGATATTTTTTGTGGCCATTAGGCGCATAAGGTTTACACCATTCAATCCTAAAGCATCATTCGTCGAAACGGCCAATACGACAGGCCTTCCATTTCTCAGCGTCGCTTTTGCTGCCATTAGTACTGGAGAGTCTGTCATTGCGTTCGCAAATTTACTCATAGAATTTCCTGTTAAAGGGGCGATTACCATGCAGTCTAGTGGAATTTTAGGACCAAGTGGTTCTGCCCCAACGATTGAATGAATTACCTTAAACCCTGTTATGTCTTCAATCTTTTTAATCCACTCTTCTCCTTCTCCAAATCTAGTATTTGTTGATTGAACAGTATACGAAACAACAGGGCGTACTTCTGCTCCTTCTGCAATTAATTTTTCTAAATGAGGCATCACTTCTTCATACGTACAATGTGAACCTGTAAAACCAAATCCTATTCTTTTCCCTTTTAAACTCATTCCCCATTCTCCTTTCTTGCTATCACATCTTCTGTTAATAACTGAGAAAGAACGTTTGCTAAAATTTGTCCCGCCGTTTTCGGAGCAACAATACCTGGTAATCCAGGTGCTAACAACGCTTTGACTCCTCTTTTTTCCGCATATCTAAAGTCGGTACCACCTGGTTTAGAAGCTAAATCAATTACTAACGTATGAGCTGGCATTTTTGAAATAACGTTCGCTGTTACAACGAGATGCGGAATTGTATTAATAACAATATCGATATTTCCTACTTCTTTCTCAATGTCTTGCATATGAAAAGGAGAAAACATCATTTCTGTAATACGCGCAATATGTTCAGACCGTCTTGCTCCAACTTTGACATGGGCTCCTAATGATTGAAATGCTCTCGCTACACTCATCCCTGTTCTACCAAATCCTAAAACCATTACATTGGACCCATGAATTGTATAGTCGGTATGTTGAATTACCATCATTAATGTACCTTCTACAGTTGGAATAGAATTGTAGATTGCCACATCATCACGATCAAATAATTTAATAAGTTTTCGATTTGTAGTGGATACGAGTTTTTCCAAGTAAGACGTACCAATACCTGAATATATAGTAAAGTGTTCTGGTGTATTTTCAATTTGTTCTTTCGTTATAGCAACTTTCTCATTTGAAAAAATAGTATCTACTTCTCCCTTGGCATTTGTACCTGCAACTGGCAAAATAATTGCATCTACAGAAGTGAAATCTAAATTTTGTATACTTTCTTTTGCTGCCCCTGTGAAGCCATGATCTAACTGATCAAACCCTATTAATGAAAGTTTCGCATCCAATTCAACTAGCTTGCGAATTACTTCTAGCTGCCTTGCATCTCCTCCTATGACAGCAATATGCATCTCAGTCAACATTCCCTAATTCACCTTCTTTTTTCTATCATTTATAAGAAAAGTGCCTACTTCTTCTTTTTCCTCCACATCATATGTAATGTACGAGTTTTAGGTGATTGAAAATCACAAGCACATATAATTTATCAACCCTATATGTAGATACAAAAAAGACGACCAAAATGGTCATCTTTTACTCCAAATTTGAATGCACTGTAATATCACAAAGGATTATATCACGTCCTACTTTCTTAATTCGGCTCCACGCTATTCTTACTTCTTGTGGTTCCTTTTTAAAACTTCCCCATTTTTGTGCAGGTATTATAAGTGTTTGTATTTGTCCATATCTCTCATTAATTTCTAAATCTACATTACCTAAAACCCCCATTTTTTCTGCACTTTCCACATTTACAATTTCTTTACCACTTAATTCACTTAATCGCATACGCTCTCCCCCTACCACATTTTCCATTTAAATTGTCTCTAATTAGTACCTATTCTGAACGTATAAAAAAAATAACTGTATCTCATTTAAAAAGAGATACAGTTATTTTCGAATCCATCAAAAAAATCGATTATAGTTTTATTCCTGTTGGAAGTTTTCCATCTGGACTAATAAGTGCCGCAGAGAATTCATCTGTAAACATGTTGCGAATCAATTCGTCTACATTTTCTTTCGTTACAGTATTTACACTTTCAATAATCTCATCAAGTGAACGATGTTTACGAAGAAGCAATTCATTTTTACCATTGCGGCTCATACGACTATTCGTACTTTCTAAACTTAACATTAAGTTTCCTTTTAATTGCTCTTTACTATTCACAAGCTCTTTTTCTGTAATACCTGTATTTTTCAATGTCTCTAATGTTTCTTGCATTGTATCATACAGTGTATCTAATTGTTGGCTACCTGTTCCACCATAAAGCGTTAACATACCTGTATCTTCATAAGAAGAATGGTAAGAAAATACCGAGTAAGCTAACCCACGTTGCTCACGTACTTCTTGGAACAAACGGCTACTCATACTACCGCCTAAAATATTATTTAATACAATTAAGTCATAAATATCTTCGTCTCCTATTTGTAAGCCTTTATACCCTAGACATAAATGAGCTTGTTCTGTTTCCTTTTTACGTGCTACCTTGTTAAAATGGAAAATTGGGCTATGTACTTGTTCACGGTTTGTTGTTCCTTCATAACTACCGAAATATTGCTCCACTGTTTGTAAAAATGCTTCATCAATATTTCCTGCGATTGATACAACGACATTTTCAGGTGTGTAATGATCTTTTATATATTGACGTAACGTATCACCTGTAAACGTTTCAAGCGTTTCTTCTGTTCCTAAAATAGGATATCCAAGCGGATGTGTTTCATATGTCGCTTTCGTTAACATATCATGCACAATGTCATCTGGAGCATCTTCATACATTTTAATTTCTTCACATACGACATTCTTCTCTTTTTTCAGTTCTTCCTCATCAAATATTGAATTAAAGAACATATCCGCTAAAACATCTAAAGCATATTTAGCATGCTCATCTAACACCTTTGCATAGTAACATGTATATTCTTTTGAAGTAAAAGCATTTACTTGACCACCAATACTATCAAATGATTCTGCAATTTCTCTCGCGCTACGTGTCTCCGTTCCTTTAAAGAACATATGCTCTAAAAAGTGCGAAATCCCGTTATTTTTTTCATTTTCATTTCTTGATCCTGCATGGATCCAAATACCAATCGCAACCGATCTTACAGTTGGTATGTTCTCCATAACTATTCTTACACCATTTTTACAAGTATATTTTTTAATCAAAAACTTTCCTCCTACTGCCAGTTTCTCTAAATAAACGCTATTATTTAATGATAACAAGTTTAAGGATGAATGTCATGTAAATGTATTTAATCCACACGTTTTTCATCCAGTAATTCTGTTATATTCCCCACTCTATATCCTTGTTCCTTCAATTTTGTAATCATTGTATCTAATGCTTCTGCTGTAGACGAAGTAGGATGCATTAATACAATAGCACCTGGATGTATTTTTCTCATTACTCTCTGCAATAGCACATCCGGTTCTGGTCGCTTCCAATCGATTGTATCTACAGTCCACATAATCGTTCCCATTTTGAAATCATCTGCTATTTTTACAACTTCATCCCGAAAACTTCCACTCGGCGGAGCAAACCATCTCACTTTTTGATTCGTAGCGGCTTCTATCATTCGATTTGTTTTTTGTAACTGATCTCGTATTTCATCTGACGATAACGTTTTCATATTAGGGTGTGTGTAAGAATGATTTCCGACTTCTTGATTTGCATCAACAATCATTTTTGCAAATCGTAAATTTTCTTTCACCCAACGTCCTTCTAAGAAGAAAGTCGCCTTCACATCATGTTTTTTCAATATCTCTAACATGCGAGGTAAATATTCATTTCCCCATGCCACATTTATTGTTAATCCCACCATCTTTTTATTTGGATTTCCTCTATAAATTGGGGCTGGTGATAAATCTTCTAAGTGGACACTCGGTGATACTTCTTTGAACTCAAGATGTTTTTGATCAAATTGCTTAAGTTTCTTCATATTATTATACGACGCTTCCCTATCCACTTGTCTTCCATTATATCCAGGTGTTGCTTTCCATATCTTATCAATCATCGCGTTTTGAGGTGCAATCTCATATTGTTTTGCATGTTTTTGAATTTCTTCATACAAGTTATCTTGTGCAAAAACGGAATAAGAGCCTAAACTGACATATAAAAAAAATATACATGTGTATGCCAATATACGAGATTTCATATAAACCCTCCCATTAACTATATAAAAACATGTTTTCTTATCTTTGTTAATTTAAGCGTTATAATGAAAACTATACCTATACTGACATAAAAATATGTGCAAATCATGTTTTTTACATAACAAAAAAAGCCAGCTAAACTGGCTTTTCCTTATTGCTGCTCTTGTTTGTTTTCCTCTTTAGCAGCTTCTTTTTCTTGCTCTTCTTTTAGCAATACTTTTCTAGATAGGTTCACACGACCTTGCTTGTCAATCTCGATAACTTTAACTGTAATCATATCACCGATTTTTACAACGTCTTCCACTTTACCTACACGCTCAAGTGCAAGCTCAGAAATGTGAA
Source organism: Bacillus cereus (assembly GCA_002578045.1). Lineage (GTDB taxonomy): Bacteria > Bacillota > Bacilli > Bacillales > Bacillaceae_G > Bacillus_A > Bacillus_A cereus_AK. The sequence goes on along the minus strand of NUMR01000028.1, from coordinate 52,428 downwards.
CTAATCCATCTTTACCACTGAATAATTCAACGAAAGCACCGAATTTCTCAATACGTTTTACTTTTCCTTCATAGATTTCATCTACTTGTACTTCGCGAACGATATCTTCGATGATTTTCTTAGCTTTGTCGTTCATTTCTTGATCTACTGACGAAATGAATACCGTACCATCTTGCTCGATGTCAATTTTAACACCAGTTTCTTCAATAATTTTATTGATTTGTTTACCGCTTGGTCCAATAACATCACGGATTTTATCTGGGTTAATTGTCATTGTAATAATCTTTGGAGCGTAAGCTGATAATTCAGTACGTGGTTCTGCAATAACAGATAACATATGATCAAGAATATGCATACGACCAACTTTCGCTTGTTGTAATGCCTCTTCTAAAATCTCACGAGATAAACCATCGATTTTAATGTCCATTTGCAGTGCAGTTACACCTTTTGCTGTACCTGCTACTTTAAAGTCCATATCACCTAAATGGTCTTCCATACCTTGAATATCAGTTAAAATTGTGTAATGCTCACCAGATTTAACTAGACCCATTGCAATACCTGCAACTGGAGCTTTAAGTGGAACACCAGCATCCATCATCGCTAAAGTACTACCACAAATACTTGCTTGTGAAGTAGAACCATTTGACTCTAACACTTCAGATACAAGACGTACTGTGTATGGGAAATCTTTTTCAGATGGAATTACAGGCTCAAGTGCGCGCTCTCCTAATGCACCGTGACCGATTTCACGACGACCTGGTCCACGCATCGCTCTTGTTTCACCAACACTAAATGATGGGAAATTGTAATGGTGCATAAAGCGTTTTGATTCTTCTACACCAAGACCATCTAAAATTTGTACATCGCCTAATGCACCTAATGTACAAATACTTAATGCTTGCGTTTGACCACGTGTGAATAAACCAGAACCATGTGTACGAGATAAAATACCAACCTCTGATGCTAAAGGACGAATTTCGTCACCTTTACGGCCATCTGGGCGAATTTTTTCAACTGTAATAAGACGACGTACTTCTTCTTTTACAATTTTATATAAAATCTCATTTACTTGTCCTAACGTGTCAGCATCCGCTTCCTCTGCTTCATAATGCTCAATTACACGTTTCTTCACTTCGTTAATTGCATCTTCACGTGCATGTTTTTCATGTACTTGAATTGCTGAATGCATATCCTTCTCAGCCATCTCACGTACAGCTTGATTAAGGTCAGCGTCAACTTCATAAAGTTTTACTTCTGATTTCTCTTTACCTACAGCTTGTACAATCTCTTCTTGGAATGCAATTAGACGTTTAATTTCGTCATGTCCAAACATAATTGCTTCTAACATTGTTTCTTCAGGTACTTGATCTGCTCCTGCTTCAACCATGTTAATTGCATCTTTCGTACCAGCTACAACAAGGTGAATATCACTTTGTTCTTGCTGTTCTACTGTTGGATTAATAACGAATTCGCCATTAATGCGACCAACTGTTGCGCCAGCAATTGGGCCTTCAAATGGAATATCTGAAATCGATAACGCTAATGAAGAACCAAGCATAGCTGCCATTTCAGAAGAACAATCTTGATCAACACTCATTACAATGCTGACAACTTGTACTTCGTTACGGAAACCATCTGCGAAAAGCGGACGAATTGGACGGTCGATTAAACGACTTGCCAAAATTGCTTTTTCACTCGGACGACCTTCCCGCTTAATAAAACCACCAGGAATTTTCCCAACTGCATATAAACGCTCTTCATAGTTTACTGTAAGTGGGAAAAAATCTACATTTTTAGCTTCTTTTGATGCAGTTGCTGTAGATAGAACCGCTGTATCGCCATACCTTACTAATACTGCTCCGTTCGCTTGCTTTGCAAGCTGACCTGTTTCAACTGTTAGCTGGCGACCAGCTAAATCTATCGAGAAGACTTGCTTTTCTTGACTCATTTAAGTACCCCTCTCAATTTAAAATATTCAATTCTTCTATGTAAATGGATAGTATATCAAAATATTCTACCTCTAGTATTGCCGAAAATGAAGTAAGCTATAAAGAGTAGAAGATATATTTTTACCTAACAAAAAAGCGGGAATATTCCCGCTTTTTTGACTATCGACGTAAGCCAAGCTTTGTGATTAATTCACGGTAACGTGTGATATCGCTATTACGAAGGTAAGTTAGTAAGTTACGACGTTTACCAACCATCTTTAATAGACCACGACGTGAATGATGATCTTTCTTGTGAGTACGTAAGTGCTCGTTTAGAGTGTTAATTTGCTCTGTTAGGACAGCAATTTGAACCTCTGGAGAACCAGTATCAGTCTCATGAGTTCTAAATTGTGCAATGATTTCATTTTTACGTTCTTGTGTTAAAGCCATCCTATTTCACCTCCCAATAATTAAATCCCCAATTACCTAGCAAGCGTCGGTGAGTCGCAATGCCAAGCAATGGTTGTCATAAAGTACATAACATAGAATACTACTTTTCATTTGAAAAAGCAAGTATATTCTTTTCACTCGCAAAATATTCTTGTGCTATTTTCTTATCTTTTGCGATTTGTTCAACTAACTCATCAATACCATTGAATTTCTTCTCTTCTCTTATACGTACATGCCACTCAACTGTAACACTTTGATCATATATGTCTTTGTTGAATTCAAATAAATGCACTTCAATAGATAATTGACGCTCATTTTCTTTAAAAGTTGGTTTATATCCAATATTACATACACCATCGTACCATTCATTGTGAACTTTTAATCTTACTGCATAAACACCTACAGGCGGCAATAGATACTCATCACTTAACCCTACATTAGCTGTTGGAAAACCAATTTGACGTCCACGTTTATCACCGTGTACAACCGTTCCTCCTACTGTATAGGCTCTACCTAAAATAGATGGAATTTGTTCCATTTCGCCATTTCGAATTAACTTTCGTAATGCTGTAGAACTTACTTTCTCTTCTTGAAATTCAACTTTTTCAATCACAGTCTGTGTAAACTCCCCTCTTGCATGAAATGGTAAAGTCTCCATCTTTCCTTTTCCTAAACGTCCGTATGAATAATCAAATCCTGCTACTACATGCTTAACATTTAAACCAATAATGTAATCATCTACAAATTGTTGTGGTAATAATCCTGCAAATGATTCATCAAATTTAATAACATATAATATATCGATTCCTAAGCTTTCGACTATTTTTTCTTTATCACGCATTGGTGTAATATATTCCACATGTGCTTCCTTTTTTCCTAAAACAACAGATGGATGGGGATGAAATGTCATAACTGCACTCTTATATCCGCGTTCATCCGCTATTTGTTTCGCAGTTCGAATCACACATTGATGCCCTAAGTGAATGCCATCAAAAAATCCTAATGCCATTACAGTAGGTGGTAATTCTAATTTATTTTGTTTATGAGGATGAGTTAAATGAATAAGTTTCACGCTTGAATTCACCTTTTTCTGTAATAATCCTTCCAATAATTCATTATAGCTTTAGTTCTTGATTATTCACAAGTACTTTCATCGGCTTTAGCATACCAAGGTGTTTGGGATGATGCTCATAAATTGCTAAGCAACGGTCGCTTTTGTCAAATACTGTAATAAATGGTGCTGTTATTTCTAATTCATTCTTTAAGAACATACCATTCTTTATTTTCTCTGCTTGCTTTTCATCTACAACCATTTTGGGAAACTTACTTAACGCTTCATCAATTGGAATGAAGATAGACTCTACTGTTCCATTTTGCACGTTTTCTTCAATTTCTTCAAATGATATGCAATCTTCTAATAAAAATTCACCAGACGCCGTTCTTACAAGGTGAGACATATGTGATGGAAAACCAAGTTTTTCCCCAATCATTACTGCTAATGTTCTTACATATGTTCCTTTACTACACGTTACACGAAAACGGAATGAAATGTTTTCCCCTTCAAAAACTTCACGTTCATCAAGTAATACAAATTCATGAATTGTAATTGTACGAACTGGACGTTCAACTTCTTGTCCCACTCTTGCATATTCATATAGTTTTTTTCCGTTTACTTTTACAGCTGAGAACATCGGAGGCATTTGCTCAATCGTGCCAGTTAATTCCGCAAGGGCTCCTTCTACTTCCTTGCGAGTAATGACACGGTCTACATTTTTCGTTTCCACAACTTCACCAGAAGCATCTTCAGTTGTTGTTGCAAATCCTAATGTTACTTCACCTTCATATGTTTTCGTTTCACTTGTTAAAAATTGTACAATTTTCGTTGCCCTTCCAACGCAAATTGGCAATACTCCCGTTACATCTGGATCCAGTGTTCCTGTATGACCTATTCTCTTCTCTCTCAATATCTTTCTTAATTTAAATACACAATCATGTGATGTCATGCCTTTTGGCTTATGCAATAATACTACACCTTCCATATATATTCACCTCATCATAATTCTTTCGTAGTAAATTCCGAACTTATTTTGCATTGAAAAAATGGATAGACAAATGTCTATCCATTATTCTTCACGTTTACCGTCTTTATTAATTTCATGTAAAAGTGTATCAATTCGATGACCATATCCAATAGATTCATCAAATTCAAAGGAAATTTCTGGTGTTTTACGAAGACGAATACGTTGGCCAATTTCTGAACGAATAAAGCCTTTTGCCTTCGCTAAGCCTTTTAATGTATTATCTCTCTGCTCTTCGTCTCCTAAAACAGAAATATACACTTTAGCAATTTGTAAATCTCCACTCACTTGTACATCTGTTACTGTAACAAATCCAACACGTGGGTCTTTAATTTTGCGACTAATAATGTCCCCTAGTTCTTTTTTCATTTGCTCGCCTACACGGTTCGCACGTAATTTCATAACTCTTCACCTCATTCAATACCATTCCAATTGTGTTATCGTACGTTCAATTTCAGGAAATGAATCGATGTACTCAAGTACACGATTCATTTCTTTTTCACAGATAACACGATTTGAGGATACAGAAACAATCGCAATTTCTGTACGTTGCCATACATCTTGATGCCCTACTTCTGAAACCGCTACATTGTAACGCTGCTTCACACGCGTTAACACCCGTTGCAAAATTGCTCGTTTCTCTTTTAAAGAATGCACATCGTAAATCATACACTCGAATGAGAGTGAAGCGATAATCATCGCTTCACTTCTTCCATAATGTACGCTTCAATGATGTCCCCTTCTTTAAGATCGTTGTATTTCTCAATTGTAATACCACACTCATAGTTTTGCGCAACTTCTTTTACATCGTCTTTGAAACGTTTTAACGTATCAAGTTGACCTTCATAGATTACCACACCATCACGGATAATACGCACGCCACTATCACGTGTAATTTTACCATCTGTTACGTAACAACCTGCAATTGTTCCAACTTTCGTTACTTTAAACGTTTGACGAACTTCTGCTTGACCGATTACTTTTTCTTCGAATTCTGGATCAAGCATACCTTGCATAGCTGCTTCAATCTCTTCGATTACTTTATAAATAATACGGTGTAAACGAATATCAACATTCTCTAACTCAGCTGTACGCTTCGCGTTCACATCTGGACGTACGTTAAATCCAATTACAATTGCATTAGATGCAGAAGCTAAAATAATATCAGATTCTGTAATCGCACCTACACCAGTGTGAATGATTTTTACTTTCACGCCTTCAACATCGATTTTACGAAGTGAAGCTGCCATCGCTTCAACAGAACCTTGTACGTCTGCTTTTACGATTAAGTTGATTTCTTTTACATCACCCTCTTGGATTTGTTGGAATAAATCTTCAAGGCTTAATTTAGACTTTTCACCACGTTGTGCAACTAACGCTTCTTGTGCACGGGATTCACCAATTTGACGTGCTTTCTTCTCATCAGCAAATGCCATAAAACGATCGCCCGCTTGTGGCACTTCATTTAAACCTGTAATTTCAACAGGAGTAGATGGTCCAGCAACTTTAACACGACGACCAATATCACTTACCATCGCACGAACACGGCCGTATGTAGTACCTACAACGATTGGATCTCCAACGCGAAGTGTACCATTTTGAACGAGTAATGTTGCGATAGTTCCTTTACCTTTGTCAAGCTGCGCTTCAATTACAGTACCAGTTGCATAACGATTTGGATTTGCTTTATATTCTTCAACTTCACTTACAAGAAGAATCATTTCTAATAAGTTGTCAATTCCTTCGCCTTGAATTGCAGAAATTGGTACGAAAATTGTATCTCCGCCCCAAGCTTCTGGAACTAATTCATATTCTGTTAGTTCTTGCATTACGCGATCAGGATTTGCCGCTGGTTTATCCATTTTATTCACAGCTACAATAATTGGTACTCCTGCTGCTTTCGCATGGTTAATCGCTTCAACTGTTTGTGGCATAACACCGTCATCTGCTGCAACAACAAGAATTGTAATATCTGTTACTTGTGCACCACGAGCACGCATCGTTGTAAATGCTGCGTGACCAGGTGTATCTAAGAATGTAATCTTCTTATCATTTACTTCAACTTGGTATGCACCAATATGTTGAGTAATTCCACCTGCTTCGCCAGCAGTTACTTTAGAGTTACGGATAGAGTCAAGCAATGTTGTTTTACCATGGTCAACGTGCCCCATAATTGTAACTACAGCTGGACGCTCTTTTAAGTTTTCTTCATCATCTTGCTCATCAATGAATGTTTCAAATTCAGTCTCACTGATGATTACTTCTTCTTCTACTTCAATACCGTAGTCGTTAGCAATTAACTCAATTGTATCTTTGTCTAAATCTTGGTTAATTGTTGCCATAATTCCAAGCATGAAGAGCTTTTTAATAATTTCAGATGGCTCTTTGCTTAATTTTTTAGCAAGATCTCCTACTGTAAGGCTTCCAGAGAAAGTAATTTTATCTGGTGTTTCTACAATTTGTGTTTGTTGTCTTCCAGCAAAATTCTCTTGACGCTTGTCTTCATTTCCTTTGCCTTTTTTCTTTTTCTTATTGCTGTTCTTTTTACTACGAACAACTTTTTCTTCTACTTCAAACTCATCTGCAACAGAAGGTTTTTCTGTTTGGTATTCATTATCTAATTTGTTTACTACTTCATCGTCTAACATTGTCATATGATTCGAAACCTCGATATTCATTTCTTTTAGTTTTGTCATAAGATCTTTACTTGAGATATTATGTTTTTTCGCATATTCATGCACTCGAATTTTACTCATACCTTCACCCCCGGTAATTTGTATCGAGCATGCTACGCAGCTTTTTCGCAAAGCCCTCATCTAACACAGCTACAACGACTCGCTCATCTCTCCCAATCGCATGCCCTAATTGTTGTCGGTTCTCGACCTTTCTCATTGGTACGTTGTAGTACGTTGTTTTATCCGTGATGCGTTTTGTAGTGTTCGCTGACGCATCTTCAGATAGCAATACAAGTTTTGCTTTGCCACTTCGTACTTCTTTTAAAACGAGTTCTTCACCCGAAATAATTTTTCTAGCCCGGTTTGCTAGTCCTAAAAACGATTTCCAATCGGACACTTATTTCGACTCCTTCTCAACAAGCTCAAGAAGCTCTTCGTATAGAGAACTGTCGATTTTCGCTTTTAGATGATGTTCCAAAATATTTTTCTTTTGGGCTTGAAGAATGCTTTCTTTATCCTTTGATAAGTAAGCACCTCGTCCTGATTTTTTTCCAGTTAAATCAATGGACACCTCTCCCTCTTTGGAACGAACAATGCGAACGAGCTCTCGCTTTGATTTCATCTCTTGCGTTGCAACACATTTTCGTAACGGAACTTTTCGATTGCTCATACTCATCACCTCTATTCGATTTCGTCTTCAACTGAATCGAATGCGATTATGCTATCCTCTTCTGTTACAATACCAAGTTGTTTCGCATCAGACTCACTCTTAATGTCAATCTTCCAGCCTGTTAATTTAGCTGCAAGACGTGCATTTTGTCCACGCTTACCGATAGCTAATGATAGCTGGTGGTCTGGAACAACAACAGTTGTTGCTTTTTCTTCTTCATCTACAAGTACTTTAACAACTTGTGATGGGCTTAAAGCATTTGCAACATATTCAACTGGATCATTTGACCAACGAACGATGTCAATTTTTTCACCTTTTAGTTCGTCTACAATACGTTGTACACGTTGTCCTTTCGGTCCTACACAAGAGCCTACTGGATCAACATCGATGTTCTCTGCATATACAGAAATTTTAGAACGATCGCCTGCTTCACGTGCTACAGAACGAATTTCTACAGTTCCATCATAAATTTCAGGAACTTCCATTTCGAATAAACGTTTTAAAAGACCAGGATGCGTACGTGATACATAAATTTGTGGTCCTTTTGTTGTTTTTTCTACTTTCGTAATAAATACGCGAATACGATCATGTGGTTTATATTGCTCGTTAGGCATTTGCTCACTTACTGGTAGTAAAGCTTCTACTTTACCTAGACTTACATAGATAAAACGAGCATCTTGACGTTGTACAATCCCTACCATAATATCTTCTTCACGGTCACTAAACTCAGAGTAAATAACACCGCGCTCCGCTTCACGCACTCGTTGTGTTACAACTTGTTTTGCAGTTTGTGCCGCAATACGACCGAAATCTTTTGGTGTTACTTCAATTTCTAGTACGTCACCATCTTGGTAGTTCGGATTAATTTGTCTTGCTTCCTCTACAGAAATTTCAAGACGTGGATCAAACACATTATCTACTACGTCTTTACGTGCTAACACTTGAATTGTTCCCACTTCTGGGTTAAAGCTCACACGAACGTTTTGTGCTTGGTTAAAATTGCGTTTATAAGCAGAGATTAAAGCTGCTTCAATCGCATCAATAATAATGTCTTTACTAATGCCTTTTTCAGATTCTAATACGAGCAAAGCATCTAATAACTCAGTGCTCATGAAGATCCCCCTTCTAACTAAAACGTAACTGCAAGTCGCGCATTTGCAACTTTATCCATTGGAACTTGGATTTCTTTTTTACGTGTTTTAATTGTTAATAATAATGTTATTGTAGTACTATCGTAGGAAAGCATTTTTCCTTCAAACATCTTTTCACCATCAATCGGCTCATATGTTTTAATTGCCACTTGTTTTCCTACCGCTTGCTGGAAGTCTTTCTCTTTCTTTAATGGGCGTTCCGCTCCAGGAGATGATACATCCAAAAAGTAAAGATGAGGAATTGGGTCCTCTTTATCTAAAGCTTCGCTTAAACGTTCACTTACCGCACCGCATTCTTCAATGTCGACTCCTTTTTCAGAATCGATAAATACGCGCAAGAACCAGTCTTTTCCTTCTTTCACATATTCTACATCTACAAGTTCAAGATTTAACTCTTCAACGATCGGCTGCGCAAATGCTTCTACAACTTCTGTCACTTTCTTATCCATAAACAGCCTCCTTCCTGCCGCCATGTACCATTTAAAAGAAGAAGACTCCGTCCATTTCAAACGGTCTATCTTATTCTTTCTCGTTAGCTAACAAAAGCCCCTGCTATTCAGCAGGGATTATCTGTCTTAGTATTACCAAATTTAAGAAGTAAAACTTGTAACAAAATATGTATATACGACAGAAATGTCTTACTTACCCACCTACATAGATAGATAAAACATAGATAGTAACACGAAAGAGTGGGTTTCCCCACTCTTTTCTTTACAAAATATACATGACATGGTTATCTCGGTTAATAGTATATCATAGGAAATGTTGATTTGCAAAGACTTTTCCTATCTATTAGAACAGAGATAACTGGTTTTGATCCGGTAAGTCACCTAAGCAACCTTGGCTATCTAAATACTCAATAATTGTTTTGGAAACCTTACTTCGTTGCTGTAAGTCTTCTTTTGATAAGAAGTCTCCATCTTTACGTGCTTCTACAATACTTAAAGCTGCATTTGTACCAAGTCCAGGTACTGCATTAAATGGAGGAATTAATGAGTCTCCATCAATTATAAAGTCTGTTGCATGCGAGCGATATAAATCAACCTTTTGGAATGAATATCCACGCTCACACATTTCAAGTGTCATTTCTAATACTGTTAATAAACTCTTCTCTTTTGGCGATGCATCCAATCCTTTTTGCGCAATTTCATCAATTTTTGCACGTATAGATGCTGACCCTTTCGCCATTGCCTCTACATCAAAATCATCTGCACGAACTGTAAAGTATGCCGCATAGAATAAAAGTGCGAAATGTACTTTAAAGTATGCGATACGCACAGCCATAAGTACGTAAGCAGCCGCATGGGCTTTAGGGAACATGTATTTTATCTTCTTACATGAATCAATATACCAACCTGGTACATTATTATTTTTCATGTCCTCTTCCCATTCTTCTGGTACACCTTTACCTTTACGAACCGACTCCATGATTTTGAAGGCTAATGATGGATCTAAACCTTGATAAATTAAATATACCATGATGTCATCACGACAACCGATAACTTCACTCAGCGTACATGTACCGTTATAAATTAACTCGTTTGCATTACCGAGCCATACATCAGTACCATGTGATAATCCAGAGATTTGGACTAACTCTGAGAATGTTGTTGGCTTTGTCTCTTCTAACATCTGTCTTACGAATTTCGTACCAAATTCCGGTATACCAAGTGTACCTGTTTTACAGTTAATCTGTTCTTCCGTTACCCCTAACGATTCGGGACCAGAGAAAATCTTCATTACTTCTGGATCGTCCGTTGGGATTGTTTTCGGATCAATACCACTTAAATCTTGCAGCATACGAATAACGGTCGGATCATCGTGTCCTAATATATCAAGTTTTAATAAATTATCATGAATCGAGTGGAAGTCAAAGTGTGTCGTTCTCCACTCAGCACCTATTGAATCTGCTGGATACTGTATTGGTGAGAAATCAAAAATGTCCATGTAATCTGGAACAACGATAATACCACCTGGATGCTGTCCAGTTGTACGTTTTACTCCTGTACATCCCGCTACTAGCCGATCAATCTCTGCATTTCGAATCGTTAAATTATGATCATTTGCATAACCTTTTACATATCCATAAGCGGTTTTTTCCGCAACTGTACCTATCGTTCCCGCGCGGTATACATAATCTTCACCGAACAGTACTTTCGTATAGTTATGAGCACGTGGTTGGTATTCTCCGGAGAAGTTTAAATCAATATCGGGTACCTTATCCCCTTTAAATCCAAGGAACGTTTCGAACGGAATATCATGTCCATCTTTTACATAAGGAACACTACATGCTGGACATTCTTTATCTGGTAAGTCAAAACCAGAACCTACCGAACCGTCATTAAAGAATTCGGATTGCTTACACTTCGGACATACATAATGTGGTGGTAATGGGTTTACTTCTGTAATTTCCATCATCGTTGCAACGAATGATGAACCTACCGACCCACGCGAACCTACTAGATATCCGTCTACTAACGATTTTTTCACAAGCTTATGTGAAATTAAATAAATTACGGCGAATCCATGTCCAATAATGCTTTTTAATTCTTTTTCCAAACGGGCTTCTACAATTTCCGGCAGCTCTTCACCATAAATACTGCGCGCCATTTTATAACTCATATCACGCGTTTCATCATCAGCACCTTCAATTTTCGGTGTGTATAGATCGTCTTTTACTGGATGAACATCGCCGATTAATGAAGCAATCTTTTGCGTATTCGTTACAACAATTTCTTTTGCTTTGTCTTCACCTAAGAATGAAAAACACTCTAGCATTTCATCCGTTGTACGGAAATGTACAGGTGGTAATGAATGTCGATTTAACGGATTTGCTCCCCCTTGCGAACTTACTAAAATTTTGCGATACATTGCATCTTCTGGATCTAAATAATGCACGTTCCCTGTAGCAACAACTGGCTTATCTAACGTCTCACCTAGTTTTACTAAGTTAGAAATAATGGTCTTTAATTGCCCTTCATCTCGAACGAGTTCACGTTCTACTAAATGACGTAACACTTCTGGAGACATCACTTCAATATAATCATAGAACTGTGCAATTTCTTCTACCTCTTCAGGGGCTTTTTGCATCATTGCCTCAAAAACTTCACCTTTATCACAAGCCGTTCCTACTAAAATTCCTTCACGATATTTTTTTAATAGTGATCGTGGCACACGTGGTACACGGTAAAAGTAATTTAAGTGAGAATACGAAACAAGTTTATATAAATTTTTCAATCCAATATCTGATGCGGCAAGTAATGTAATATGACTTGGACGCCCACGCTTATACGCATCACCTTGTCCCATACTATCATTTAATTGATCGTGATATTCAAAACCTTTTTCAATTACATCTTTCAGCATTTTCACAAGTAAATACCCTGTTGCCTCTGTATCATAAATGGCACGGTGATGTTGTGTTAATTCAATGTCCATCTTTTTACACAACGTATTTAAACGATGATTTTTCATTTCTGGGAATAAGAATCGCGCAAGCTCTAACGTATCTATAACTGGATTTTTCGTTTTTTCCAATCCAGCCTTTTTAAACCCTACGTTAATAAAGCCCATATCAAAGCTCGCATTATGAGCAACAAGTGTATGGTCACCCATCCATTTCTCAAACTTTTTAAACACTTCGTCCACTTCTGGAGCATCAGTTAACATATCATCTGTTATACCTGTTAATTCAATGATTGTCGCTGATAATGGTTGATGCGGATTTGCGAAAGATTCAAAGCGGTCAATAATTTCGCCACCTTTTACTTTGACAGCCGCTAACTCAATAACTGTATCGTATACAGCTGATAAACCTGTCGTCTCAACATCGAAAACAACATACGTTTCATCTGCCAGTAAACGATGTTCTTCATTATAAGCGATCGGCACCCCGTCATTAACTAAGTTTGCTTCCACACCATATATAACTTTAATTCCGGCTTTTTTCCCAGCTGAATATGCTTCTGGGAATGACTGAGCAACGGCATGGTCTGTAATCGCAATAGCCTCATGCCCCCATTTACCTGCTTGGGCAACAAGCTTAGAGACAGGAGTAACAGCGTCCATTTGGCTCATTGGAGTGTGAAGGTGAAGCTCTACACGCTTTTCGCCTTCTGGTGCTTTATCTTTACGTGAGGGACCTGTAATTTCGTTAATATCGTTTGCAATCATTACTAAATCTCGAACGAATGTATCGTTTTGGACAGAACCACGCGCTTTTACCCACATTCCTTTTTTCAGGGATTGCAGCATTGGAATGTCTTCTTTGTCACGCGAGAACATTTTGATCATAATAGAATCCGTATAATCTGTTATTTTTAAAGTTAATAACGTACGTCCACTACGAAGCTCTTTTGTTTCTACATGGAAGACATACCCTTGAACCGTTTTTCTTCTTTCTTCATCTTGAATTTCTCTCATCGGTGTAATCTCTTCATCTGGCTTAATAAGATATCCAAGTACAACCGGCCCTTCATGCACAACGCTGCTTTCTTCAGTTTGCTTCTTCGCCATTTCTTCCATAGCTTGTATAACACGTTGACGGTCTTCTTGCTGAGTTTGTTCACGAAACTTTTGCATTTCTTCTGCATTTTGCTTTATTTGCGTGTCTAGCTGAAAACGTGGGAATCCAAAAGCTTCGTATTGATCCCCTACTGGTTTCGCAACGTTTTTCTTTAAGGCAGTAGATTCCAGCTCATTATTCACATTTAATAGCAACTTCACGCCATTGACCTGCGGAAGTTGTTTCTTTAAGTATGCGAACATAGGTGAAAAGGTAATTCGTTCCGTGCAAAGCGGCCAATATGCCTTCACTTCTTCTTCTGTAAATTGTTTATTCTCTGTTTCTAATGTAAATGTTGTTCTAGCAATATGAGAAAATGATTGCTTTAGCTTTGTTTCTAGCAATTCATATAATTCTGTCGGCAAAATACGTGGCACTTGTAAGTCAAAATGCCAACTTTTATTCGCTTTATCAATAACTAGCTTTTCAATGCCACCGCCATGTAAATATTGATTTATAAGGTCTTCTGGTATTTGCAACTGCTGAAGCAAGATTTGAAATCGCTCTTGTTGTTCATTTGTTAATGACATAAGCACTCTCCTTCCATTTGCTATTATAAATTGAAATGTACTACAAAGAAAGATGTCTCCCTTCTTCTTTTACAAAATACGCTTACAAAGAGAAAGAGAAGGTACCTCAAAACGAGGTACCTCTACTTATTTTAAAATATTTGCAATATATGCTTGTAGTTTTTCTACTTTTACTTCTTCAGATTCGTTTGTAGCACGTACTTTCACTTCTACGATACCTTCATCCGCCTTTTTACCAACTGTAACGCGAACTGGAAGTCCGAATAAGTCCGCGTCAGCAAATTTAACACCTGCACGTTCTGCACGATCATCCAGTAATACTTCGTAACCTTGCTCTTGTAATGTGTTATAGATGCTTTCACCCATTTCACGTTGCGCATCAGATTTCATATTTACCGGAATTACATGCACATGGAACGGTGCAACAGCTTTCGGCCAAACTAAACCGTTCTCATCATTAAACTGCTCTGCAATTGCTGCTACTGTACGAGATACACCGATGCCATAACAACCCATAATAAGTGGTTTTGTTTTCCCGTTTTCATCTAGGAACGTTGCATTCATTGCTTCACTATAACGAGTTCCTAATTTGAATACATGACCAACTTCAATTCCGCGTGCAAAAAGAATGGTTCCGTTTCCATCCGGAGATTGGTCTCCCTCTTGGATAAAGCGTAAATCTGTATATTGACTTACTTTAAAGTCACGTTCTGGATTTACATTTATATAATGGAATCCTTCTTCGTTCGCTCCTGAACATCCGTTTACAACTGCTGCTACAGCATGGTCAGCAATAATTTCTACATCGCCTGTCACACCAATCGGTCCTAATGAACCAACTTCACAATTTAGCAATTCTTTTACTTCTTCATGAGAGGCAAGTTCAACAACTGAAGCACCGTATACATTTTTCACTTTCACATCGTTTACTTCATGATCACCACGAACAAGTACAACTACTAATTTCTCATCTGCTTTAAATACCATAGATTTAATGCACTTTTCCGCTTCGATGTTTAAGAATGCAGATACTTCTTCAATTGCTTTTTGATTTGGTGTTGCTACCTTTTCAAGTGCCATTTCTGCTTCATCACTCTTCGTATACGTAGCTACAACAGGGGCCATTTCGATGTTTGCTGCATAATCAGATGTATCAGAGTATGCAATTGTATCTTCACCAACATCAGATAATACCATAAATTCATGTGTATCCTTTCCACCCATTGCTCCAGAATCAGCAATAACCGCACGGAAATTCAAACCACAACGAGCAAAAATGTTAGCGTATGCTTTATATAAGCGACCATACACTTCATCTAAGCTCTCTTGCGTAGCGTGGAAAGAGTATGCATCTTTCATTAGAAACTCTCTTCCACGTAATAAACCGAAACGAGGTCTTTGTTCGTCACGGAACTTTGTTTGAATTTGGTATAATGTTAATGGCAATTTTTTATATGATTTCACTTCATCACGCACAAGATCAGTAATTACTTCTTCGTGTGTCGCTCCTAATGCAAATTCACGAGCATTACGATCTTTCATACGCATTAATTCTGGTCCGTAAGAATACCAACGGCCTGATTCTTGCCATAATTCTGCCGCTTGCATAGCTGGCATTAATAATTCTACAGCTCCTGCGCGCTCCATTTCTTCTCGAACGATACGTTCGACTTTGTGTAGTACTTTTAAACCAAATGGTAGAAAACTATAAATTCCAGAAGCATTTTGACGCATAAAACCTGCGCGAAGTAATAATTGATGACTCTTAATTTCAGCATCAGCTGGAACTTCACGTAATGTAGGACTAAATACCATACTTTGTTTCATTTATTCGCACCTCTTCATTTTACTCTTACACGTAGTAAAATCCCTCACCTCGAGTTAGGTGAGGGATTTTATTTTACGAATTCTATTTCATTATAAGTTTCACTTTATTTTACAAGAAAAACTTACGAATGTCATTCCATGTTACAACTAACATAAGTAGCATTAATAATGCAAAACCGATAAAGTGAACCATCCCTTCTTTTTGACGGTCAATTGGTTTTCCTCGTAACGCTTCAATTAAGAAGAAGAATAAACGTCCACCGTCTAAAGCAGGGACTGGTAGTAAATTAAATAAACCAAGGTTAATGCTTAAAACTGCTGCTAAACTAAGCACACGTGTAAATCCATAATCTACCACTTGATCTGTTAGATTATAAATTCCTACTGGACCTGACAACTCGTTAATAGAGAATTGACCAGTTACTAATTTCACAAGAGAATCAAAAATAAGTTTCGTCCATTGGTACGTTTGTTCAAACCCTGATTTAATAGAACCCATCACTGTTTTCTCTACAGGAGAGTAAACACCAATTCTACCAACTTCTTCTTTACCTTCTTTATCCAATGTTGGCGTTACTTTTACATTAAACTGTTCATTATCACGCTTCACATGTAACGTAATTTCTTTATTCGGGTTTTCACGTACAATGGTAACAACATCTTTCCATGTACTTGTGTTTTTCCCATCAATTGCTTGAATTGTATCATTTTCTTTTAATCCAGCTTGTTCTGCTACACTATTCTCCATCACTTTTCCGACCATTGGTTTGTCAATGGGAACCCCTTGTACAAATCCAAGAATCACAAAAATAAGAAATGCTAAAATGAAGTTCATTGCAGGACCCGCAAAGATTGTTAAAGCACGTTGACCCAATTTTTTAGAGCCAAATTGCCTGTTATACGGAGCAATTTGAATTTCTTCCCCAGCAGTAATGATATGAGCCTTTTCATTTACTCGGAACGTTTGGAGCCCTTCCTCATACTCTTCATAGCCCGAAATTGTTAGATTATGCTCTAAATCAGCCTGTTCGACTTCAATAACACGAACATTTGCATATTTTTCATATCCATCAAAAACTAATTTCACAACTTCATCTTTTTCATTTAATACAAGGCCAATCTTTTTCCCAGGCTTTAACTCAACTGTGTCCGCATCCTCGCCAGCCATTCTTACATAGCCACCGAGGGGCAGTAATCGAATCGTATACACCGTTTCATTCTTTTCAAATGAGAATATTTTCGGACCAAAACCAATCGCAAACTCACGGCATAAAATACCTGCTCTTTTTGCGAAATATAGATGTCCTAGCTCATGGAAAAATACGAGTGCACCGAAAATTAATATAAAGGCAATCGCTGTATTCAATTCCATAACCACCTTTGCTAAATTTGTTCCATCACAAACCGTCTTGTGGCTCCATCAATTTCCAGAATTTCCTCTAAGCTCGGACGTGCAATGACATTGTGATGGTTCATTGCTTTTTCAATGAGGTCTTCCACTGTTAAGAAACCAATTCTCTTTTGTAAAAAGGCTTCAACAGCAACTTCATTCGCTGCGTTCATTACAGCTGGCATACTTCCACCTTTTTTTCCAGCTTCATACGCAAAACGTAGACAACGGAAACGCTCTTGGTTCATTTTCTCAAAATGCAATTTTCCCATTTCCCATAAATTTAACTGCTTTATGTCTGAAAGAGGTAATCTATCAGGATATGTAAGTGCGTATTGAATTGGTACTCGCATATCAGGTGAGCCAAGCTGTGCCATTACACTACGATCTTCAAATTCAACCATAGAATGTATAATACTTTCTTTATGTAAAACAACATCGATTTGCTCATAAGGGATATCAAAAAGCCAATGTGCCTCAATTACTTCTAGTCCCTTATTCATCATTGTAGCAGAATCAATCGTAATTTTCGAACCCATTGACCAGTTTGGATGTCGAAGCGCATCTTCTACGGTCACATGACGCAATTCATCTCTCGTTTTATCACGAAAACTTCCACCAGAAGCCGTTATAATGAGTCGAGAAATTCTTTTTTCATTTTCACCATTCAAGCATTGAAAAATAGCTGAATGTTCACTATCTACTGGAAGTAACGAAACATTATGTTTTCGTGCAGCCTCCATTACAAGATGCCCTGCAGTTACTAATGTTTCTTTATTTGCTATTCCAATTGTTTTTTTCGCCTCAATTGCACGAAGTGTTGGTAACAACCCTACGCTACCTACAACAGCATTTACCACAATCTCCGCATCTGGATGTAAAGCTACTTCTAAAAGACCTTCACTATCATATACAATTTTTGTATTACCAGAAACAGCTTGTAATTTTAAAACGTCTTCCTCTCTTTGCACAGAGACGATTTGCGGAGAAAATTCTTGAATTACCTTTCCTGCGTAGTCAATATTCTTCCCTACAGAAAAAGCAACGAGACGGAATTGGTCTGGGTGCGAGCGTAATACATCTAAAGTTTGTGTACCAATTGATCCGCTTGCACCTAATAAACTAATGTTTTTCATGACTCCAACCCCTCGTCCATTTATTAATTATATTGTAATAAGAAGTATAGAATTGGTAAAACGAATAACCAACTATCTGTTCGATCTAATATACCACCATGTCCAGGTAAAATTGCACCTGAATCCTTTACGCCATAATGACGCTTAAATGCAGATTGTACTAAATCACCAATTTGTCCAAAAATAGAAATGATAATCGTCAGAACAATTAAAATCCCTACATTTGATTCGAGTGGGAAAAACATATTGTAAACAAGTACAACAACAATCCCACAAACAATACCGCCTAATGAACCTTCAATCGTTTTATTTGGACTAATTTCTGGCCACAATTTTCTTTTTCCAAATGCTTTCCCTATGAAATATGCGCCTGAATCAGTAGCCCATATAACAAATAATGCGCAAAACACATATTTAATTCCTAATATTCTCGTCTCATTTAAATATAAGAATCCCATTCCAACATATGTCGTTGCCATTAGTAAAAATGAAGCATTATCAAAAGTAAATGTATTCTTAGAAAGGACTGTATATGATAAAAGTAATAAAACAATCATAAATGTGATTTCTAATTTACCTAATCCAATCCATGTAAACAGTTCTGATGCACTACTTGGAATTAAAATATTCCATAATAATAATGCAGCTAAAACTGTCGGTACTGAAATAAGCGTAAGCTTATTCATACGAATTAATTCATATAAGCCTATAGAAGCAAGTGCATACACTAAAACCGTAAAAGGCACGCCACCGTAAATTACGATGGGAATGAATAGCGCGGCAGCAACCACTCCAGTAATAATTCTCTGTTTCACTACCAAACCCTCTCTTTCTACACGCCTCCGAATCTGCGCCCTCTATGTTGAAAGTCTGTAATCGCATTTAGCAAATGTTCTTCGGTAAAGTCTGGCCAATACACATCTGTAAACCAAAATTCCGAATATGCAATTTGCCATAACATGAAATTACTAATACGTAGCTCTCCGCTCGTACGGATTAACAACTCTGGATCAGGTAAAGAACTCGTCATTAAGTAGGAAGAAAGCATCTCTTCACTTATCTCTTCAGCACGAACCTTTCCTTCCTCACTATCTTTCATCATATGTTGCACAGCAGAAACGATTTCATCTCGACTTCCATAGTTTAACGCGAAATTAAGAATTAATCCCGTATTTTCTTTCGTTTCTTCCATGGCTTCTTCCATCGCTCTGCGTGTATGCGTAGGAAGACGATCTTTTTGCCCTATTATTCGGACTTGTACGTTTTCTTCAATCAATTCTGGTAAAAATGTACCTAGAAATTCTTCTGGAAGTTTCATTAAATAGTCAACTTCCTTTTTCGGTCTTTTCCAGTTCTCAGTTGAAAAAGCATAAAGAGTTAACACTTTCACATTAAGTTTACTTGCAAATTTTGTGATTTTCTTTACAACTTGCATGCCTTCATGATGTCCCGCAATACGAGGCATCGCTCTCCTCTTTGCCCATCTTCCATTCCCATCCATAATGATGGCAATATGTTCTGGAATATATCCTTTTTTCACTTCTTCAACGAGATGATCAAACGATGCGACCTTTTTACCTTTAAAAAAAGGAAAGTTTTTAAACATCATTCATACCCTCCAGCAAGCATACATATGCCTAAAAGTGTAAAAAGACCCCCTTAAGAAGAGGGTCATATTTGCGAAGTTATCGCTATTACACTTCCATGATTTCTTTTTCTTTGTTTTTTGCGATTTCGTCAACTTTTGCAATATATTTATCTGTTTCTTTTTGGATATCTTCAGTATACCCTCTTAAATCATCTTCTGTAATGTCGCCAGCTTTTTCAAGCTTCTTCAGATCATCGTTACCGTCACGACGAACATTACGAACCGCAACTTTTGCTTCTTCAGCATATTTTTTCACAACTTTTACAAGATCACGACGACGCTCTTCTGTTAATGCAGGGAATGCAATACGAATTACGGTTCCGTCATTTGAAGGATTTAAGCCTAAATCAGCTTTTAAAATTGCTTTTTCAATATCACCGATAGAAGTTTTATCATAAGGTTGAATAACAAGTAAACGTGCTTCTGGAACTGTAATGTTCGCTAATTGCACAACTGGTGTAGGTGCACCATAGTAATCAACTTGTACCTTATCTAATACAGACGCGTTTGCACGGCCAGCGCGAACCGTTGCTAATTCACGTGAATAAGCAGCAACTGCTTTTTCCATTTTTTCATTTGCAGACTTCAATACTTGTTGTCCCATATTTATTTCCCCCTTACAACTGTTCCAATATTTTCGCCTAAAACGGCACGTTTAATATTACCTTTTTCCATAATTGAGAATACAATTAATGGAATATCATTGTCCATACATAAAGAAGAAGCTGTAGAATCCATTACACCTAAACCTTCTTTTAATACATCTAAGTAAGTAAGTGTTTCGTATTTCGTAGCTGTTGGATCAATAGATGGATCTGCATTATATACACCATCTACATTGTTTTTCGCCATTAAAATTACGTCGGCTTCAATTTCCGCCGCACGTAATGCTGCTGTTGTATCTGTAGAGAAATATGGGTTACCTGTACCTGCAGCAAAGATAACAACACGTTTCTTCTCTAAGTGACGAACTGCTTTCCGACGAATGTAAGGCTCTGCCACTTGACGCATTTCAATTGAAGTTTGTACACGAGTTTGGATTCCGATATTCTCCAAGCTATCTTGAAGAGCTAATGAATTCATAACTGTCGCTAACATGCCCATGTAATCTGCTCCTGCACGATCCATGCCCATTTCACTTCCAATTTTTCCACGCCAAATGTTACCGCCACCAACAACAACAGCAACCTCTACATCAAGTTCAGCAATTTCCTTCACTTGTTCCGCAACTGACTTAATAACAGATGGGTTAATTCCAAATCCTTGCTCGCCAGCTAAAGCTTCTCCACTTAGTTTTAAAACGACACGATTATATTTCGGTTTACTCATAATGAACCTCCAATTGCTTACATCTTTATTTTAAAAAAGGGAACACAATGTGTTCCCTAATCAGTATTAGTTGCTACCTTTTACTTGGTTCATTACTTCTTCAGCAAAGTTGTCTTCGCGTTTTTCGATCCCTTCACCAACAGCATAACGAACGAATCCTTTTAATGTTCCGCCTTTAGACTCAACGAACTGACGAACTTTCATATCAGGGTTTTTAACGAATGCTTGGTCAAGTAAGCAAATCTCTTCGAAGAATTTGCCTAGACGACCTTCAACCATTTTTGCAACGATTTTTTCAGGCTTACCTTCGTTTAATGCTTGTTGTGTTAATACTTGACGCTCATGCTCAACTTCTTCAGCTGTTACAGCATCACGGTCGATGTATTTAGGGTTAACTGCAGCGATGTGCATTGCTACATCTTTAGCAGCTGCTTCATCAGTAGAACCTTCAAGCACTGTTAATACACCAATGCGTCCACCCATGTGTAAGTAAGCACCGAATGCATCTGCATCAGTTTTTGATACGATTTCGAAACGACGAAGTGTAAGTTTTTCACCAATTTTAGCGATTGCTTCATTGATGTGCTCTTCTACTGTTTTTCCGCCTTCAATTGTTTGAGCCATAGCTTCTTCAACGTTAGCTGGTTTGTTAGCTAATAAATGAGCAGCTAATTCTTTAATTAACGTTTGGAAACCTTCGTTTTTCGCAACGAAATCAGTTTCAGAGTTTAATTCTAAGATTAAACCGTCGTTACCGTTTGTTTCGATGAAAGTTAAACCTTCAGCAGCAATGCGGTCTGCTTTTTTAGCAGCTTTCGCAATACCTTTTTCGCGTAAGAAGTCAATTGCTTTCTCCATGTCGCCATTTGTTTCTGTTAAAGCTTTTTTGCAGTCCATCATACCTGCGCCAGTTTTTTCACGTAATTCTTTTACCATTTGGGCAGTGATTGCCATACTTTTCATCCTCCTAAAATATGTATTTATACCTTAAAAAAGGTGATAAAAGGCCGAACCCCTTATCACCTTTCCAACTTTGTTACGCAGTAACAGTTTCTTCACCTTGTTTTGCTTCAAGGATTGCGTCTGCCATTTTAGATGTAAGAAGTTTTACAGCACGAATTGCATCATCGTTTGCTGGGATAACGTGATCGATTTCGTCTGGATCACAGTTTGTATCAACGATACCGATGATTGGAATGTGTAATTTGCGTGCTTCAGCAACTGCAATACGCTCTTTACGAGGGTCTACTACGAATAATGCACTTGGAAGACCTTTCATATCTTTAATACCGCCTAAGAATTTCTCAAGACGCTCTAACTCTTTTTTTAGTTGAACAACTTCTTTCTTTGGAAGTACTTCGAAAGTACCGTCTTCTTGCATTCTTTCGATGTCTTTAAGACGCTTGATACGTTTTTGGATTGTTTGGAAGTTTGTTAAAGTTCCACCTAACCAACGTTGGTTAACGAAGTACATACCAGCACGAGTTGCTTCTTCTTTAATAGCTTCTTGTGCTTGTTTTTTAGTACCTACGAATAAAATGTCGCCACCTTCAGCAGCGATGTTACGCATTACGTTGAAAGCTTCTTCAACTTTCTTCACAGTTTTTTGTAAGTCGATGATGTAAATACCGTTACGCTCTGTGAAAATGTAACGTTTCATTTTTGGATTCCAACGACGTGTTTGATGTCCGAAATGAACACCAGCTTCAAGCAATTGCTTCATAGAAATTACTGACATAATATAGTCCTCCTAAATGGTTTTTGATATCCTCCGTTTACGTCATCTCTAAGCGAAACTACAAAGGTAGCACCAACACTTAAATCGGTAAACGTGTGTACTTTGTACTGACACCACTGCTTACTATATCATACTGAAATATTACAATCAAGTCGAAAATGTGAACTATGTAAAACTTTCTCTGTTCACGCTCGAATTCTAGTATTACCAACCTTCATCTCTTTTAAGAAAAAAGTAAAATTCAATTGATAGTTTTCCAAAGAACTTGATCATGACGCTTTTCACAAACAATATCCATCTCTTATATACAAAAAACTCTCCTCAACTGAGGAGAGTTTTTTTAATTAGTTAGTTTTTAATTTAGCAAGCTCATGTAAAAACTTATCGTTTAATACTTTAATGTATGTTCCTTTCATACCTAAAGAACGCGACTCAATTACACCAGCACTTTCTAATTTACGTAATGCATTTACGATTACAGAACGAGTGATTCCTACACGGTCAGCAATTTTACTTGCTACAAGTAAACCTTCTGTTCCATTTAATTCTTCGAAAATGTGCTCAATTGCTTCTAACTCGCTGTAAGATAATGAGCTAATCGCCATTTGAACAACAGCTTTACTACGTGCTTCTTCTTCGATTTCTTCTGCTTTTTCACGTAAAATTTCCATACCTACAACAGTTGAACTGTATTCAGCAAGAATTAAATCATCGTCTAAAAATTCTTGACCAAGACGAGCTAACACTAATGTGCCTAGACGCTCACCACCACCAACGATTGGTACGATTGTAGTTAAACCTTGACCGAATAACTCTTTATTTTCTACTGGGAATGCTGTGTAAGAACTGTTCACATCTAAGTTTGAAGATGTTTCTGTAATGTTGAATAAGCTTTGTGTGTATTCTTCTGGAAACTGACGCTCTGCAAGCATTTGTTTCATACGCTCGTTTTCGATTTGTTGGTGAATTGCATAACCTAGTAATTTACCACGACGGCTAACAACAAATACGTTTGCTTCAATTACTTCACACATTGTGTCGGACATTTCTCTAAAGTTTACAGGCTTCCCTGCTGCGCTCTGTAATAACGCATTTAATTTTCTTGTTTTTGCTAATAATTCCATTTCAAAAGTTCCTCCTACATGTTACTCACATATTTTTTCATCACTTGGAAACTAGGGCGAGTCACCTGATGATACTATTACAAAATAAACTGGCTCACATCTTTATTTTTAGCAATTGATGCTAATTTCTCCTCAACGTATTGAGGTGTTATCGTTATTTTCTCTAACGTAATTTCAGATGCTTCAAACGATAAATCTTCAAGGAGCTTCTCCATAATCGTATGGAGTCTTCTCGCTCCAATATTATCTGTATCCTGATTAACTTGATAAGCAATCTCGGCAATCTTACGAATAGCTTCGTCTGAAAATTCAATTTCTATACCTTCAGTCGCTAATAAAGCCATGTATTGTTTAATTAACGCATTGTCAGGCTCGATTAATATTTTAACAAAATCATCTACTGATAATTTTGTTAGTTCTACTCGAATCGGAAATCTCCCTTGCAGTTCCGGAATTAAATCCGACGGTTTAGACATATGAAACGCTCCAGCCGCAACGAATAAAATGTAATCCGTTTTTACTGATCCATATTTCGTCGCAACATTAGATCCTTCTACAATCGGTAAAATGTCACGTTGCACGCCTTCACGTGATACATCTACACTATTCGACTGCTTACCAGCAATTTTGTCAATTTCATCAATAAAGATAATCCCCAGCTGTTCAGCACGGTAAACAGCCTCTTGTGTAACTTCATCCATATCAATTAAGCGCTGTGCTTCTTCATTTGTCAAGACTTTTCTCGCTTCTTTTACAGAAAGTTTACGTTTTTTCGTTTTTTTCGGCATGATACTTCCTAGTGCATCTTGAAAATTCATACCCATTTGTTCCATGCCTGTTCCTTGTAGCATATCAAACATAGAAGACTGTTGCTCAGTCACTTCAATTGATACGATTTCTTCTTCAAGAAGCCCCGCAGCAAGCTTTCTCCCCACTTCTTGGCGCTTCTTTTCAATTTCAACATCTTCCTGTGTATCAGATGTTTGATTTGAATTTTGCGTACCACCAAAAAGCATTTCTAATGGGTTTTTAAATCCAGAATGTTTTTCCAAACTTGGCACTAAAATTTCCACTAAACGTTGATTTGCTTGTTCTTCTGCTTTATCTTGAACTTTAACTACCATTTCTTCTTTCACAATACGAACGGACGTTTCAACTAAGTCACGTACCATAGACTCCACATCTCGCCCAACGTATCCAACTTCTGTAAATTTCGTCGCTTCAACCTTAATAAAAGGTGCTCCAACGAGTTTCGCCATTCGCCGTGCTACCTCTGTTTTACCAACACCAGTCGGTCCAATCATTAAAATGTTTTTCGGTGCAATTTCATCCCGTAAATTTTCCGCTAGTTTACTGCGACGATATCGATTTCGTAAAGCTACAGCAACCGCTTTCTTTGCGTTTTTTTGACCGATAATGTATTGATCTAATTTTTCCACAATTTGACGCGGAGTAAAATGTAAATGCATATTATATGCCTCCCTTACGATTCTACAATTCTTCCACAATTATGTTGTGGTTCGTATAAACACAAATATCGCCAGCAATTTCTAAACTTGCTTTCGCAATTTGCTTCGCTGTTAAATGTTCACTTGCATATTGCTTTAATGCACGACCTGCAGAAAGTGCATAATTCCCACCAGATCCAATTGCTAAAATACCATCATCCGGTTCAATTACCTCTCCTGTACCTGAAACAAGGAGCATCGTTGTTTTATCCATGACAATGAGCATCGCTTCTAGCTGACGTAACATTTTGTCACCACGCCATTGTTTTGCCATTTCTACAGCAGCACGCTGCAAGTTGCCATTATACTCTTCTAATTTCCCTTCAAACATTTCAAAAAGAGTAAATGCGTCAGCAACAGACCCTGCAAAACCAGCTAAAACTTTCCCTTGGAAAAGTTTACGCACTTTGCGAGCTGTATGTTTCATTACAACAGCATTTCCCATTGTCACCTGGCCATCTCCAGCCATTGCACATTCTCCATTATGATGAACTGCAAATATCGTTGTAGCGTGGAAATTTCCCATAGAAAAAACTCCTTTATATGTTTTTATAGCTTTAAAAGCAATTTATGCCCGCGGGTGATGCTTCATGTAAACAGAACGCAATCTTTCTTTAGATACATGCGTATAAATTTGTGTCGTCGACAAATTCTCATGGCCTAACAATTCCTGAACAGTACGTAAATCCGCTCCTTCATCTAACATATGTGTAGCAAATGTATGCCTTAACATATGGGGGCTTATTCGCATTGTCAGTGATGCCTTCTTAATGAGCTCGTTTAAAACATAACGTACACCTCGACTTGTTAACGGCGTCCCTTTCGCATTTAAAAATACCATATGAGAATGTTCTTCAGCCTTGTTAGCTAACTGTTTTCTCCCGTTCTCTATATAAGTAATTAAAGCATCTTGTGCATAACTGCCGAACGGAACATACCTTTGTTTTTTTCCTTTTCCCATTACTAAAATTGTTCCCACTGCGAAGTCAATATCAGTAAGTTGTAAATTGACACATTCACTTACCCGAATTCCTGTTGCATACATTAGTTCCAATAAAGCTTGATTTCTTTGACCTAGTGGCGTCTCTGTATCAGAAACTTCAAATAATTCCTCTAATTCTTCGGCATATAAAAACTTTGGAATTGACAATTCTTTTTTTGGGAGTGACGCAAGTGCAAACGGATTATCTTTTCGATATCCTTCACGCATTAGAAAACGATATAAACTTCGTAGGCTTGATACTTTTCTTGCGACAGATTTACGGGCTAACTTTTCATCGTGCAACTTCGTTAAATACAAACGAACATCCGCGTATGTAACATCTAAAAAAGAGGATATGCCTTCTCGCCCCATAAATTGCACAAAATGTTCTAAATCATTTTGATAACTTGCAATTGTATATTTTGAATAATTTCTTTCAATTTGTAAATATCCAACGAATAATTGTAACAATTTCTTCACATTCACACAACTCACCTCAATAAAGGCTACTAAATCGTATCACAACTTAGTAGCCTTTGCAAGAAATTTAACTAAATATTTACAAAATTTCGAATCGTTTCTAAAGCACGTGTTGCGTACGCTTCATTTCGTTCTTGTTTCTTTTTAATCTTCTTCTCTAACGGCGCAAACAGACCGAAGTTTGCATTCATTGGCTGGAAGTTTTTAGCGTTTGTTGCCGTAATATAATTTGCCATACTACCCATTGCAGTTACTGGTGGTAATACAACTGGCTCTTCACCTTGGACAAGACGTGCAGCATTAATCCCTGCTAATAATCCTGACGCCGCCGATTCAACATAACCTTCTACTCCAGTCATTTGACCAGCGAAGAATAAATCATCACGTTGCTTATATTGATATGTTGGACGAAGCAAATTAGGTGAATTAATAAACGTATTACGATGCATTACACCATAACGTACAATCTCCGCACTTTCTAGTCCTGGGATTAATTGTAATACTTCTTTCTGTGGTCCCCACTTTAAATGTGTTTGGAAACCTACAATATTATATAATGTTC
The DNA here is from genome assembly GCA_002578045.1 of Bacillus cereus. Lineage (GTDB taxonomy): Bacteria > Bacillota > Bacilli > Bacillales > Bacillaceae_G > Bacillus_A > Bacillus_A cereus_AK. The sequence goes on along the minus strand of NUMR01000028.1, from coordinate 24,658 downwards.
CTGCCGCATCGTCTTGACGTAACTGAACAACTGCATATGGTGTTTTCCCTGTTTTCGGGTCTTCTAATCCTACTGGCTTCATCGGTCCAAATAATAGTGTTTGTCTGCCTCTACTTGCCATTACCTCTACCGGCATACATCCTTCAAAGAAAATTTCTTTTTCAAATTCTTTTAAAGGTACTGTTTCAGCAGCAATTAAAGCATCATAAAAACGGTCAAATTCCTCTTCTGTCATTGGACAGTTTAAATATGCCGCTTCTCCTTTATCATAACGAGATTTTAAATATACTTTGTTCATATCAATGCTATCTTTTTCTACAATTGGTGCTGCTGCATCATAGAAATAGAAATAATCTTCACCTGTTAATTCTTTCAATTTAGCAGAAAGATTAGGAGACGTAAGCGGACCTGTCGCAATAACTGTTGGGCCTTCTGGAATTTCGGTAAGCTCTTCATTCACTACAGTTACGTTTGGATGATTCTTCACATATTCCGTTACTTTAGCTGCAAACTCATGGCGGTCAACCGCTAAAGCACCTCCAGCTGGCACAGAGCACTCATCAGCTGCACGAATAATAACAGAATCCATTAAGCGCATTTCTTCTTTAATAACTCCAACAGCATTTGTTAATGTGTTTGCACGAAGAGAGTTGCTACATACTAATTCAGCAAATTTATCTGTGTGATGAGCTGGTGTTTGTCGCACTGGTCTCATTTCATATAATTTAACTTGGACACCGCGTTTTGCAATTTGGTAAGCCGCTTCACTTCCTGCAAGACCTGCGCCAATGACGTTTACTACTTGTGTTGTCATATATATCACCTTTCCTTTTCTTCCCGAAAAAAATGTGAGCAGTTACGCTCACATTTGTTGTTGTTCTTCATAATCGCACGAAACACACTGTACTTGCACGCCTTTTTTCAACTTCTTCTCAACAAGCATACCTTCACACTTCGGACATTTACGGCCAATCGGCTTATCCCAAGATACAAAGTCGCATTCTGGATACGTACCGCATCCATAGAAAAGACGTTTCTTTTTGTTACTACGACGCTCAATGATTTGCCCTTTATCACACTTTGGACAAGTAACACCGATTTCTTTTACAATCGGTTTTGTATTACGACAATCTGGGAAATTCGAGCAAGCCATAAACTTCCCGTATTTACCCATTTTAAAGACCATTGGGTGATTACATAATTCACAGTCTTCCCCAGCTGGTTCGTCTTTAATTTCCACTTCACGCATTTCTTTTTCCGCTTTTTCTAACCGCGGTTCAAATTCTACGTAGAAATCATCAACGACTTTTACCCAATTCGCATTTCCTTCTTCCACTTCATCAAGACTTTGCTCCATGTTAGCTGTGAATTCAATGTTAATTATCTCTGGGAAAAACTCTAAAATAAGTTCAATTACTATTTCACCCAGTTCAGTTGGAACGAAGCGTTTATTATCTAAAGCAACATAACCACGTTTTTGAATCGTTTCAAGTGTCGGCACGTAAGTAGAGGGTCTTCCAATTCCAAGTTCTTCAAGTGTTCTAACTAAACGAGCCTCTGTATAACGTGGCGGTGGTTGTGTAAAGTGTTGTTTCGGCTCTATATCTTTTGAAAATACCGTTTCTCCCACTTCTAAAGGTGGCAACATCTTATCCTTTTCTTCCGCACCATCATCTTTTGACTCTACATACACTTTCATAAATCCTGGGAACTTTACATCCGAGCCACTTGCACGGAACTGAATATTATTATTAATGAGTCTCGCTGTTACAGTATCCATTATAGCAGACGCCATTTGACTTGCAACAAATCGCTCCCAAATCAATTTATACAACCGAAGCTGGTCACGACTCAAGAAACTTTTTAGTTCCTCTGGCTTTCTCATTACCGAAGTAGGGCGAATCGCCTCATGCGCATCTTGCGCATTTGATTTTTTCGTTTCTTTCTTCTTTTCTGTTCCTATGTATTCCGTACCAAACGCCTCAGTAATGTAAGTATGAGCCTCTGTTTGAGCTGTTTCTGAAATACGTGTTGAGTCAGTTCTCATATACGTAATAAGACCTACAGTGCCTTGTTTTCCAAGATCTATCCCTTCATACAATTGCTGTGCAAGCATCATTGTTTTCTTTGCTCGCATATTTAACTTACGTGCTGCTTCTTGTTGTAGAGAAGATGTTGTAAACGGTAATGCAGGATTACGTTTTCGCTCTTTTCGCGTTACATTTTCAACTGAAAACGCATTATCTTTCATCTGTTCAATTATTTCATTCACTTGCGTTTCATTCGTTAATTGAACTTTCTCACCATCTACACCGTAAAAACTTGCTTCAAAGGTGTCTTTCCCTTTCACGAATTCTGTCTTAATTGTCCAGAATTCTTCAGGCTCAAAGCTCTGAATTTCTCTTTCACGTTCGATAATTAAACGAACTGCTACAGATTGTACACGTCCTGCACTTAATCCTTTTTTTACTTTCTTCCATAGTAAAGGACTAATGTTGTAACCAACAAGACGATCAAGTATACGTCTTGCTTGTTGCGCATCTACTAAGTCCATATTAATTGCACGAGGGTGTTTAAATGATTCTTTTATTGCATCTTTTGTAATTTCATTAAACACAACTCGACAATTTGATTCAACGTCCACATTTAACGTATTTGCTAAATGCCAAGCAATTGCTTCTCCTTCGCGGTCTGGATCGGCCGCGAGATAGACTTTCTTTGCTTTTTTTGCCGCTGATTTTAAATCTTTTAAAACGGGACCTTTACCACGAATGGTAATATACTTCGGGGTGAAGTTGTTCTTTACTTCTATCCCCATTTGACTTTTTGGCAAATCGCGAACATGTCCCATAGACGCGACAACTTTGTATTTTTTCCCTAAATATTTCTCAATGGTCTTCGCCTTAGAAGGCGACTCCACGATTACGAGGTAATCTGACATGCTAGTGCCTCCTTAAGAGGTGGATTCAAGTCTTCATTAATCTTATTGATTCCTCTTGTTTTTGTCAATCAAGAATGAATATACCATACAGTGCCAATCTACCATTTGTCAATAATTGTTTAATAAAAACATAAAAATATAAGGTTAATTTAAAATCTCTTCAAATATATCTTCTGCATTTCTTACTAGTTTTGCTCCTTGTTGAATAAGATGATTCGTTCCTGATGCACTATTTATAAATATAGGTCCAGGAAGGGCAAATACCTCTCTATTTTGTTCTAGCGCAAGGTCCGCAGTAATAAGTGTTCCACTTCTCGATTTTGCTTCTACAACTAAAACACCTTTACTTATACCACTAATAATCCTGTTCCTTTTTGGAAAATACCATTTTTTCGGTGCATAGTGCGGGGGATACTCTGTTAACAACAATATATATTCCTTCCACGTTTCATATAAACGCTTATTCTCTTTTGGATACATATAAGATAATCCGTGCCCCAATATCGCAATAGTCGGACAATGCTGCCTTACTGTAATTTCATGAGAAATTGTATCTATCCCTCTTGCAAATCCACTAACAATAAGCCATTCTCTTTCTAATAACGGGTGTAAAATAAATTTTAAACTCTCATGCCCATATAAAGTCGGTTCTCTCGTTCCAACAACCGCTAGTTTATTTTCTATATTAAGAAAATCCCCCTCTCCTTTTCCATATAGCACAAAAGGGGGATCTTGTATTTCACGTAATAATTGTGGATAATTTTCATCCCATATAGTCATATAAAAGATTCGATTTTTCTCTAGATAAGATATATATTGCGGGAGATTTGAACTTTGAAGAAAATTTACTAATTCTGAAGATTTTTCCGAGGACATTCCAGTATAGCATTCCATTTGCTTTGGAGTAAAAGTGTAAATTTTTTTCAATTCCGGATCGACATATAGTAGCCTCTCTATCACCTTCCAATGATCTGCTAACATGTAATGAAGATGTAATAATCGTTCTCTTTTCATCCCGATTCTCCTTACCCATAATTTTTGTTATGTAAACAAAAAGTGTGTAAAAAGACACCCTCAAGCAAGAAGGTGTCTTTTTACAGATTAGTAGTTTTTACAAGTCTCGAATAGACCTTTTTCTTTTAAGACAGAAATTAACGTTTCCCCCATAACAGCTGGAGTTTCTGCTACTTTAATACCACAAGCTTCCATTGTTTTAATCTTTTCAGCAGCAGTTCCTTTACCACCAGAAATGATTGCACCAGCATGACCCATACGTTTGCCAGCAGGCGCCGTTTGGCCACCAATGAAGCCTACAACAGGTTTTGTCATATTAGCTTGTACCCATTCAGCTGCCTCTTCTTCCGCTGTACCGCCGATTTCACCAATCATAATTACAGCATGTGTATCTTCATCTTCATTAAATGCTTTTAACGCATCAATAAAGTCTGTACCGTTAACAGGGTCACCACCGATACCTACAGCAGTAGATTGACCAATACCTTCTTGTGTTAACTGATGTACAGCCTCATACGTTAATGTACCAGAGCGAGATACGATACCAACATGACCTTTTTTATGGATGTATCCTGGCATAATACCGATTTTACATTCTTCTGGTGTGATTACACCCGGGCAGTTTGGTCCAAGTAAACGTGTATGTTTACCCGTCATATATTTCTTTACTTTTACCATATCTAATACAGGAATTCCTTCAGTAATACATACTACTAAATCAATTTCTGCATCAACTGCTTCCATAATTGCATCTGCCGCAAAAGCGGGTGGAACGTATACAACTGAAGCGTTTGCGCCTGTTGCTTTCACTGCATCTTCTACTGTATCAAATACTGGTACACCTTCAATATCAGTGCCGCCTTTACCTGGTGTTACACCACCGACAATTTTCGTACCGTATTCAATCATTTGTTTTGTATGGAATAAACCTTGAGAACCTGTAATGCCTTGAACAATAACTTTTGTATCTTTATTAACTAATACGCTCATTTTTCTCCCCCGCTTTCTATTAGCCCACTAGCGAAACAATTTTTTGTGCACCGTCTGCCATAGATTCTGCTGCAACAATATTTAAGCCAGACTCATTTAAAATTTTCTTACCTAATTCTACGTTTGTACCTTCAAGACGTACAACTAAAGGTAACTCAAGGCCTACTTGTTTCGTTGCCTCAATAACACCCTCTGCAATAACATCACACTTCATAATGCCACCAAAAATGTTGACGAAGATACCTTTTACATTTTTGTCAGAAAGGATAATTTTGAATGCTTCTGTAACTTTTTCAGCAGTTGCACCGCCACCAACATCTAAGAAGTTAGCTGGGTCACCATGGTAATGTTTAATGATATCCATTGTAGCCATCGCTAAACCTGCACCATTAACCATACAACCGATATTTCCATCTAAAGGAATGTAGTTTAAGTCGTATTTTGAAGCTTCAATTTCTTTTGGATCCTCTTCATCAAGATCACGAAGCTCTAAAATATCTTTATGGCGATATAACGCATTAGAATCAAAGTTTAATTTTGCATCTAATGCCATAACTTTACCGTCACCTGTTGTAACAAGTGGATTAATCTCAGCGATAGAGCAATCTTTTTCGATAAACGCACGATATAAGCCCATCATAAACTTTACAGCTTGTCCTACAAGCTCTTTTGGAATATTGATGTTAAATGCAATTCGACGCGCTTGGAAACCTTGTAAACCTACTGCAGGATCAATATACTCTTTAAAGATTTTTTCAGGCGTTTTTTCTGCTACTTCCTCAATCTCTGTTCCACCTTCTTCAGATGCCATTAGAACAACTTGAGAAGTCGCACGATCTAAAACAAGACCTACATAATATTCTTTTTTAATATCGCAACCTTCTTCGATAAGTAAGCGTTTTACTTCCTTACCTTCAGGACCTGTTTGATGTGTTACAAGTGTAGTTCCTAAAATGCTTTCTCCATATGTACGAACTTCTTCTAAATTTTTCGCAACTTTTACACCGCCAGCTTTGCCGCGTCCACCAGCGTGAATTTGTGCTTTCACTACACATACATCCGTTCCTAATTCTTTCGCCGCTTCTACAGCTTCTTCTACTGTAAATGCAACCTTTCCGTTCGGAACGCTAACCCCATAGCTTCTAAGGACTGCCTTACCTTGGTACTCATGGATATTCATGGTCCCATCCTCCCCTGTTTTCCTGTTTTACTCAAAAAGTTTTTTAATGTTTAAAAAACATTACATTGCCATTGTATAAGATGATTGGCACGCTGTCTACAATAAAGTGTCAGAAAACTGAAATCGCTTTATTCTTTTTTGAAAATAATAATGTTTATATACAAAAATAAAAATAAGCTGCATATTTACAGCTTATTTTTGAATCATATCTTTAATTGGCGCGAATGACTTCCGGTGTTCCTCTAAAATCCCATGCGCTTCAATCGCTTCTAAATGTTGTTTTGTACCATATCCCATATGTTGCTCAAATCCGTATGCAGGATATTTTTCTCCAAGTTCTTTCATCATACGATCTCTCGTCACCTTTGCGATAATAGATGCAGCTGAAATTGAAACACTTTTCGCATCACCTTTAATAATTGACGTTTGCGGAATTAGTGTGGGAATCTTCATCGCGTCAATTAATAAATACTCTGGTGTACAAGATAAATTCGCAACAGCATCTAACATCGCTCGTTTCGTTGCTTGATAAATATTTATCTCATCAATAACTTGTGGTGATACAATTCCAACTCCAATTGCAATTGCTTGCGCTTTTATTTCATTATAAAAACGCTCCCGTTTCGCTTCACTCAGCTTTTTCGAGTCATTTAACCCTGGGATATAAAACTCTTCAGGAAGGACGACAGCTGCCGTCACAACAGGCCCAGCTAACGGTCCGCGTCCTACTTCATCAATACCCGCGATGTATGTGAGTCCTTTTTCACGTAACGCAATCTCATACTTGGACATTTCGAAAAACTTCTCCTTTTCTTTCTGCGCTAACTCTTTTCGTTTATGCCACTTCAAGATGAGTCTTTGAACCCCTTTCCGCTCATCTTTCATTAGCATTTGAAAGCGCTCGTCCTCTTCACTCATAATTTCTTGTAACAAATTTTCCGCTTCTTGAATCGTCATTTTTTGCATTACTGTACACTCCCTCTATACATCACCAAAAAGAAAAGACGCACAAACGTACGTCTTATACTTCCTTCGCCTCTTCTACTTGTTCTGCAAATTCTTCTGGTGTTTCAAACGTCATTTTACCAAGTTTTCCACCACGAAGCTCACGAAGTACCAGTTCAGATGTTTTATCATAATCAATCATTCCGCCGCCCATTAAACAGCCTCGATATTTTCCAATTGCATCAAATAACTCCACAATATCCTCTGGAATGTCATTTAAATTATATCGCTCTTTTAAACGTTCTGAGTAGTGTTTCTCCATAAAACGCAATGCATAAACAGCTACATCTTGTAAATTTAAAATTGAATCTTTAATCGCACCCGTTGTCGCTAGGCGAAGACCAACTAACTCATCTTCAAATTTAGGCCACAGAATACCCGGTGTATCTAACAGTTCCATTTCTTTCCCAACTTTAATCCATTGTTGAGCTGTTGTTACACCTGGACGATCTCCTGTTTTAGCAATATTTTTCTTCGCCAACTTATTAATTAACGTAGATTTACCAACATTCGGTATACCTACAATTAAAGCACGAATTGCTCTCGGTCTAATACCTTTCGCAACCATTTTATCAAACTTCTCTTTAACGAGCACTTTACAAGCGGCTGTAATTTCCTTCATACCTTGCCCTGCTTGCGCGTTAATTGAAATTGCCATATGGCCTTTCTCTTCAAAATATGCAATCCATTGTTTCGTTACACGGTCATCTGCCATATCCGCCTTATTTAAAACAACAAGTCTCGGCTTATGCGTAATAATTTCATCAATCATCGGGTTTCGAGATGATAATGGTAATCGAGCATCTACAAGTTCAATTACAACATCAATTAATTTTAATTTCTCTGTTACTTGACGTCTAGCCTTTGCCATATGCCCTGGAAACCATTGAATCGCCATGTTACCACCTTCTTTTTCATTTATTTCACAATACGTGCGTCTTTTAACGGCCAATACAACATATTGGCTTTACCAATTACTTGGTCCATTGAAATCGTACCGATTGAACGGCTATCTTTACTAAAACGACGATTATCACCTAAAACAAATAATTGATCTTTTGGAACAGTTTTCTTTCCTGTCATTTCTTCAAGAGTAAAATCATATGTAAGCGGTCCGTCAGCAATTTGTTTTTTCTGCTTGTCTAAATACGGCTCCTCATAAGCCTTTCCATTAACATATAGTTTATCATTACGATACTCTATTTCATCGCCTGGCAGGCCAATAATGCGCTTAATGTAATCTTTATCTTCTGTTGCTCGAAATACGATAATATCAAAGCGTTTTGGATTTCCTATGTGATAACCAATTTTATTTACAATCATTCGATCACGGTCATGTAAAGTAGGTACCATCGATACGCCGTCTACGAGAATTGGTGCAAAGAAAAACTGTCTAATAACACCAGCTAATACAACAGCAATCAAAATTGCTTTAATCCATTCCCAAAGTGAACTCTTCTCTTTTTTCATGTACTTTCCCTCCACGGTTATGTAAACTGTTCGTATTATACCAAAATTTCATATAGATTGGAAAAAAGGAGCTTGTGCATTTACAAGCTCCCATACATGTCTTATCGAATTTCTTTAATACGTGCTTTTTTACCACGAAGGTTACGTAAGTAGTATAACTTAGCACGACGTACTTTACCACGGCGAAGTACTTCGATTTTCGCGATTCTTGGCGTGTGAACTGGGAATGTACGCTCTACACCTACACCGTAAGAAATCTTACGAACTGTGAATGTTTCACTGATTCCGCCACCACGACGTTTAATTACAACACCTTCGAAAAGCTGAATTCTTTCACGAGTTCCCTCAACAACTTTTACGTGTACACGTAAAGTGTCACCAGGACGGAATGAAGGAAGGTCAGTTTTTAATTGGCCTTTTGTAATTTCTGCGATTAATTGTTGCATATTAAATTCTCTCCTTTAAACAGATGCTCTTATAAAGTCTTAATAAATTATAGCGGAACATCGTTAATACGGCCACTGATTTCAGTAGCACAAATGTTATAATAGCATATTGCTAGGCCTGTTGCAATAGAAAATATATGAAGTTATTATTGCTCTCTCTTTATTTCCTCAAGCCATTTTTCTTCTTGTTTAGATAACTCTCTTTCTTCTAATAAATCGGGTCTACGTGTATACGTACGGCGCAAGGATTCTTTATGTCGCCATTCATCAATGTTTTTATGATTCCCTGACATTAATACATCCGGTACCTTCATACCACGAAAATCAGCTGGACGTGTATAGTGTGGATGCTCTAATAAACCTGTACTAAACGAGTCTTCCACTTGCGAAGCATGATTCCCTAGCACTCCTGGTAAAAGACGGACAACACTGTCAGTAATAACCATAGAGGCCAATTCTCCACCTGTCAATACGTAATCACCAATTGAAATCTCATCCGTTACAAGATGCTCACGAATTCGTTCGTCATATCCTTCATAATGTCCACATACAAAGATTAAATGCTCTTCCTCAGCAAGCTCTTCCGCTTTCTTCTGAGTAAATCGTTCCCCTTGCGGACACATTAAGACGACTCTCGGCTTACGCTCTGTTTCTTTCGTTAAATCCTCCACAGCATCAAAAATGGGCTGAGGAGTAAGCACCATTCCAGCACCACCACCGTAAGGATAATCATCTACGCTATTATGCTTACTTGTTGTATAATCACGAAAGTTAACGACACGAAGATTTACCGCTTCTTTTTCTTGCGCCTTCTTTAAGATGGAAGATCCAAACACACCAGTAAACATATCGGGAAACAACGTTAAAATATCAATTTTCATTACAGCAGCCCTTCCATTACATGAATGGTCACTAATTTATTTTCAATGTTAACTTGTAGCACAACATCATCAATATAAGGAATTAAAAGATCTTGCCCTTTTGGACGCTTAATTACCCATACATCATTCGCACCAGGAGATAGAATCTCTTTAATTGTACCTAACTCTTCTCCGTCTTCCGTCACAACGTTACAACCAATAATTTCATGATAATAGTATTCACCTTCAGCTAGTTCACCTAATTGACCTTCAGGCACCTTTAATAGGGATCCTTTAAACTGTTCCACATCATTTACATTTCCATATCCTTCAAATGTCAATAAATCAAATGTTTTATGTTGACGATGAGAAGTAATCTTTACTGGAAAAGGCTCTCCACCTTTTTCATTCGATATGTATAATGTATTTCCTACTTTATATCGCTCTTCTGGAAAATCAGTACGAGAAATTACACGAATTTCTCCTTTTACGCCATGAGTATTTACAATTTTCCCTACGTTAAACCATTTTGTCATAAATAGTATGTCACCCCTAGTTTTTATATAAACTAAGCATCTCCATTTCATATATGGAACATGCAATTTCTATTTAAATGTTAAAAAAGGGAGAGGAAACAATTCCTCGCCCTTTTTTACGTTTATTGAATTTCCAGTGTTACTTTTTCATCATTGTGATGTCCCACTGAATACAAGAGTATCCGAATCGCTTTTGCAACTCGCCCTTGCTTTCCAATGACTTTTCCAACATCCTCAGGATGTACAGTTAATCGATACTTTATCGCTCCGTTGTACAGTTCCTGTGTAACTTTTACATCTTCAGGATAATCAACAAGAGGCTTGACAATCGTCTCGACTAACTTTTTCATAGTCATTGCCTCAATTACTTACCTTGTTTAGATAAGTGGAATTTCTCCATGATACCTTGGTTAGAGAATAAGTTACGAACTGTGTCAGATGGTTTTGCACCATTTCCTAACCATTTTAATGCTGCTTCTTCGTCAATCTTAACTTCAGCTGGTTGAGCAACTGGATTGTAAGTTCCGATTTCCTCGATGAAACGTCCGTCACGAGGAGAACGAGAATCTGCAACAACTACACGATAGAAAGGAGTTTTTTTAGCTCCCATACGTTTTAAACGAATTTTAACTGCCATTTATAAAGCACCTCCGAATTTATTTCACACAGATAATTATATTAGCAAAAAGACTATTGCTTTGTAAAGTATTTTTTCTTAACAGAGCCATCTTTTTTTCTTACATAAATGGAAACTTCAATCCACCTAGTCCTTTTTTCTTACCTTTTTGCATTCCCGTCATCGTCTTCATCATTTTCTTCATATCATCGAATTGTTTGATTAGACGATTGATTTCTTGTACTGTTGTACCGCTACCTTTGGCAATGCGCTTTTTACGACTAGCATTGATTATTTCCGGTTGTTCACGCTCTAATTTAGTCATAGAACGAATAATTGCTTCAATATGCCCAATTTGCTTTTCATCAACTTGTGCATTTTTCAGCCCTTTAATTTTATTTGCACCAGGAAGCATCCCTAACAATTCATCTAGTGGCCCTAATTGACGAACTTGTCCAAGTTGTTCTAGGAAATCATCAAGCGTAAACGAAAGAGTACGCATTTTTTGTTCAAGTTCTTTTGCTTTTTCCTCATCAACTGTAGCTTGCGCTTTTTCAATTAATGTTAAAACGTCACCCATCCCTAAAATACGAGATGCCATGCGTTCCGGATGGAACGGTTCAATTGCATCTAACTTTTCACCCATACCAGCAAATTTAATCGGTGTATTCGTTACAGCTTTAATAGATAATGCAGCACCACCGCGCGTATCACCATCTAATTTCGTTAATACAACACCTGTTAATCCTAACTGTTCATGGAAGCTTTGTGAAACATTTACCGCATCTTGTCCTGTCATCGCGTCGACAACAAGGAAGATTTCATCTGGTTTCGCAACTTCTTTCACATTTGCTAGTTCATCCATTAATTCTTCATCAATATGCAAGCGACCTGCTGTATCGATTAAAACATAATCATGATGATCTTCTTTCGCTTTTGCAATCGCTTGTTTTGCAATTTCAACAGGACTTACTTGATCTCCTAAGGAGAAAACAGGCATGTCCAATTGCTTCCCTAATGTTTCAAGCTGTTTAATCGCTGCTGGGCGGTAAATATCAGCTGCAACAAGCATCGGTTTACGATTATGCTTTTTGCGAAGTAAATTCGCAAGCTTACCTGTTGTTGTTGTTTTACCTGCACCTTGCAGACCAACCATCATAATAACAGTTGGTGGCTTATTAGCAACAGCAATTTTGCTCTGCTCTCCGCCCATAAGTTCTGTAAGTTCTTCCTGTACGACTTTAATTACTTGTTGTCCAGGTGTCAAACTTTTCATTACATCTTGTCCGACAGCACGCTCAGACACACGCTTTACAAAATCTTTTACTACTTTAAAGTTAACATCCGCTTCTAAAAGAGCTAGACGAACTTCTCTCATCATTTCTTTCACATCGGCTTCAGAAACTCTTCCTTTGCCGCGGATTTTTTGCATTGTCTGTTGAAGTCGGTCGGCTAATCCTTCAAATGCCATATTGCCGCCCTCCTAATCTAATTTTTCGATAGCTTCAACAACTTGTTTCATTTCTTCATTCACATGCTCTTCTTCGCTGATTAGCTGTTTTAGCTTTGCAACAAGTCGCTGTCGCTCTTGAAACTTTTGAAGTAATACTAATTTTTCTTCATATTCTTCAAGCATCGCTTCAGTCCGTTTAATGTTATCATACACGGCTTGGCGACTTACATCAAATTCTTCCGCAATTTCACCAAGAGATAAATCATCTAGATAATAAAGCGACATATAACTTCTTTGTTTTTGCGTTAACAACGATTGATAAAAATCAAATAAATAATTCATTCTCGTTGTTTTTTCGAGCATGTTGAATCATCCTTTGTTAAGTGATTTACCTTTACATGAATTAGTTTACATGTAGTATAAAAAAGTGTCAAGTTTTTTTCTTAACATCACTTGTTTTTTCATAAAAAAGCGGAAAGGTCGCTTCTTTCCCTTACACTTCTTCTGTTTCTACTAAGTTTGCGAATAAACCATACACGTATTGTTCTGGATCAAACTGCTGCAGATCGTCCATTTGCTCTCCTAGCCCAACAAATTTCACCGGAACATCCATTTCGTTACGAATCGCTAACACAATACCACCTTTAGCGGTTCCATCTAACTTCGTTAAAACAATACCTGTAACATTCGTTGCTTCACGGAATGTTTTTGCTTGGCTTAAACCATTTTGTCCTGTTGTTGCATCAATAACAAGTAACACTTCATGAGGAGCTCCTGGTACTTCTCGCTCGATTACACGCTTCACTTTCTCTAACTCTTTCATTAAGTTGACTTTATTTTGTAAACGCCCTGCCGTATCACATAATAATACGTCTACTTTACGCGCTTTTGCAGCTTGTACAGCGTCATACATAACTGCCGCTGGATCAGAACCTGATCCTTGTTTAATGACTTCTACACCAACGCGATCGCCCCATACTTCTAATTGTTCAATCGCCCCAGCACGGAACGTATCTCCTGCTGCCAATAGGACAGACTTACCTTCTGATTTAAATTTATATGCTAGTTTACCAATTGTCGTCGTTTTCCCTACACCGTTAACACCTACAAATAAAACAACTGTTAATTGATCCTCTTGCATATTGATTTCATTACTAAAGTCGCTGTCACCTTTATAAATCTCCACTAACTTTTCCGAAATAACAGCTTGTACTTCTTTTGGATCTTGAATATTTCGGCGCTGTACTTCTTCTTTCAACTGATCGATTAATTCCATTACAGTCGAAACCCCAACGTCTGCACCGATTAAAATCTCTTCTAACTCTTCGAAGAAATCTTCATCTACTTTACGGTAGCGATAGACTAAATCATTTACTTTATCCGCAAATGAATTTCTCGTTTTTTCTAATCCTTGTTTAAATTTCTCTGTTACTGTATCCGTTTGTTTTGAAATTTTTTCTTTTAGTTTTTTTAAAAAGCTCATACTTCCCATCCTTCCTATTTACTTGCAACGAGTTCTTCTCCATCATCTAAACGAACCGAAACAAGTTTAGATACCCCAGATTCTTGCATTGTCACACCGTACAATACATCAGACTCTTCCATTGTACCTTTCCTATGTGTAATCACAATAAACTGCGTCTCATCACTAAATTTCTTTAAATACTGCGCAAAACGAACAACATTAGCCTCGTCAAGAGCTGCCTCCACTTCGTCTAGTACACAGAATGGTACCGGGCGTACTTTTAAAATACCAAATAAAAGCGCAATTGCCGTTAAAGCACGCTCTCCACCTGATAATAAACCTAAGTTCTGCAATTTCTTTCCTGGTGGCTGTGCAACAATATCGATGCCAGTATTTAATATGTCCCTAGGGTTTATCATTACTAAATCTGCTCTACCACCTCCGAATAATTCAGTGAATACAAATTGAAACTCCGTTCGAATCCCTTCAAAAGTAGTAGAAAAACGTTTTTTCATTTCTTCATCCATCTCAGTAATAAGTTGATGCAATGTCGCTTTCGCTTCTTCTAAGTCATCTCTTTGCTCTAGTAAGAACGTATGACGTTCCGCTACACGTTCATATTCATCAATTGCACCCAAGTTTACTGTACCTAACTCCTCTATGGATAATTTAATTAATTTCACTTTCTTACGCGCATCTTCTGCTGGCATCGTCATTGTGTACTTCCGCTTTGCTGCTTCAAATGAAATCGTATATGTTTCACGTAAATGTTGCAATTTATTTTCCAACTCAACATCAAGTCGGTTAATTTTCACCTCTTGATCTTTCAACAACTCAAGAATATATTTATGTTTACCTAAAGTTTCCTTCACGTTGCGTTCTAAATGTTCGACTCTCTCTTGTAATGATACACGTTGTTCACGGCGAGAGTGAATTAATTCTAAAGTTTGATTACGATCATACGCTTTCTTCTCAATCATATTCGTAATTTGTTCTTCACCACTTGAATTAGATGTCATTTCTTGCTTTAAGAATGTTAAATCCTCTTTTGTTTTTACAAGTGTTGTATCAGTTTCTTCTTTTTCCTTCGTCAATCGTTCAACTTTTTCCTTTTGATTAGATAAGCGTTGTTGCTTTTCAGCTACTAGCACTTTTAACTCAGTCATTTCTTTTTGAACTTTTTCTTGCGAAGAATGTTGCTCACTTTTTTGTTTCGTTAAAGAGACAATTTTACTATCTAACTCAGTAATATCAGCTTGAAGATTCGTTAAAATCCCTTCTAACTCCTCTTTGCGCCCTTGCATTTTTACTCGATCTTGCAAAAAACCTTCAATCTCTAAATCATAAATAGATAAGCGATCATTGATACGATGTTCTTCTAATTCTAAACGATTAATCTCTTCTCTTAATTTCTGCTCATCTACACGCTCCGCTTCTACACTTTGTCGTAGTTCCCGTATTTTCACTTCTTTTTCTTGAATTTCTTGTTTTACCGCTTTAACAAAGTTTTCTAGCTTCGTTGTTTTTTCTTCCATATCAGTTAACTTGCTAGTCCACTCTTCCAGCTCACGTTGACGTCCTAATAAAGAAGAGTTCGCTTGTTTTACCGCTCCACCAGTCATAGAACCACCAGGGTTCACTACGTCACCTTCGATTGTTACAATACGATAGCGATATTGCAGTTGTTTCGCTAACTCATTTGCTCCGCGTAAATCCTTCGCAACAACAACCGTACCTAATAAATTTGAAACTACATTTTCATATTTATAGTTGTATTGCACAAGTTCTGCCGCTACACCTACAAACGATGGATGTTGATTCACAATACGTAATTGTTCAAATGATAACGATCTACTTTTAATAACAGCTTGCGGTAAAAACGTTGCACGTCCATGTTTATTTTGCTTTAAGAATACAATTGCATTACGAGCATGTTCCTCTGTTTGTACGACGATATGCTGCATTGCTGCACCTAGAGCAATTTCCATTGCAACTTCATATTCTTTCGGTACCGTTAACAGTTCTGCAACAGCACCCTCGATGCCTTGCAACCTATTTTCTCTAGCTTTCAACACTTCACGTACACCTTGGTAGAAGCCAGAATAATCTTCTTGCATCTCTTCTAGCATTTCTTTTCGAGAACGTGCCTGTTGTACAAATTGATACGCTTGATACAGTTTTGTTTCATTTTCGCTATACTGCTCCTTACATTTCCCAAGCGCCGCTTCTGTTTTCTGTATGTTGGAAAGAATACCAGCTACTTTTTCTTTCACTTGTTCATAACTTTCCACAAGTTTCGTCTTTTTTGCTGTAATTTCCATACGCATTTCTACATATTTCGCATTTTCTTCATCTAGACGCTCATTTTTAGAAATTTGCTGTTTAGATTGTTCTTCAATCATAGATAATTCATTACGATGACTAGCTTGTTGATTTAAAAGTTCAATATAATCCCCTTTTAAATTCTCAATCTGTTCCTCTAAATTATCCGCAAAAGTTGCAAGCAATTGCTCATTATCATGCAATTTTTTCTCCAACTCTTTTACTTGATCTACAAACTGCATTAACACTTCTGTACTTGATTCAATTTCACCATCATAACTTTTAGATTTCTCTGTTAACTCAACAATGAACTGTTCAAGTTGTGCACGATGCGTTGTAGCATTTTGCTTCCTCTCTTTTAACAGCTCACGCTGTCCTTCTAATTTTTCTAACTCTTTACTAGAAAGAAGAAGAACTTCTTGTAAGGAGTCTACAGACTCATCTACCGCTTGTAATTGTCCACGTAATTCCTCAAGATCCTCTTCACTTTTTTGTAAATTCGTTGACATTTTAGCTTCTTCGTTTTTATTATGCCCAAACTGATTTCGAAGCGCTTCCCATTTCTCATGTAATTCTTCAATTTCATGTACAATAAGCGCCGCTTCTACTTTTTCTAATTCTTCTTTTTTCTCGAGATAATCTTTCGCAATAGAAGCTTGCCTTTCTAACGGTTCTACTTGACTACTCAACTCGTGAATAATATCTTGTACACGATTTAAGTTTTCTTGTGTATCCGCTAATTTTCCTTCAGCTTTCTTTTTACGAAGTTTGTATTTCAGCACACCCGCCGCTTCTTCAAATACACCACGACGCTCTTCTGATTTACTACTTAAAATTTCTTCCACTTTCCCCTGACTAATAATTGAAAAAGCTTCTCTTCCCATGCCAGAGTCCATAAATAAATCGATAATATCTTTCAATCTACAAGATTGTTTATTAATATAAAAATCACTATCACCTGAACGAGATACACGGCGCGTTACACTCACCTCGTTATATTCAATCGGTAAGCGTTGATCTTCATTATTTAAAGTTAATGTTACTTCAGCTACGTTAATCGCTCTCCTCGTATCACTACCGGCAAAAATAACATCCTCCATCTTTGCACCACGTAATGATTTTGCAGATTGTTCACCAAGTACCCAGCGAATTGCATCGGTAATATTACTTTTTCCGCTTCCGTTAGGCCCTACTACAGACGTTATACCTGGAACAAAATCGACAGATACACGCTCAGCAAAAGATTTAAATCCTGCTATTTCTAATCTTTTTAAAAACACGAAAGGTCTTCCTCCTATTCTCCGTTGTTATAAACGTTGTCTGCACGAAAACAAGCTATTATTCAGATTTACTATCCTCTTATTTATCTACAAAAGAAAAGTTTCATTCTATGCATAAGGAATCCCCCTCATTCAAAGGGGGATTCCTTATAGTTGTTCTTTTAATTTTTTCAGTGCTTCTGCAGCAGCTTGCTGCTCTGCTTCTTTTTTTGACTTACCACTACCAAGACCTAGCGCTACATTATTTAATGTAACACGTGACACAAATTCTCGATTATGGGCTGGTCCTTTTTCTTGCAAAATTTGATACTCAATGTTGCCACTACCATCACGCTGAATCAACTCTTGCAATTGACTCTTATAATCCATCACATGAGAAAAAGCACCTTCATTAATTTTCGGATACACAATTTCTTTTAAAAATCCCCATACTGTTTCTAGCCCTTGATCTAGATAAAGAGCACCAATAAACGCTTCAAAGACATCCGCTAATAAAGCTGGTCGTTCACGTCCACCTGTCATTTCTTCACCTTTTCCTAATAAAACAAGGCTACCAAATGACAACTCGTTTGCAAAACGAACAAGAGATGGCTCACATACAATAGCTGCACGTAGTTTTGTTAACTCTCCTTCGCTCATTGTCGGATATTTTTGAAACAGATATTGCGATACAGTAAGTTCCAATACCGCATCTCCAAGAAATTCGAGACGCTCATTGTCTTCATGTGGTTTTTTTCGATGCTCATTCACATACGATGAATGCGTAAATGCTTGAATCAATAATTTTTCATCTGTAAACGTAATACCTATCTTTTCTTGAAACACTTTAAACGCTTCACGATATTTTGTTTCGTATTTTTTTTCTCTATATTTTCGGTACGGCATAGGTCCCTCCAGATATAAGCCGAGAAAGCCCCGCTAAAAAACGGGACTTCACTCAAACATTATAGATGACTCTCTATGTAAGTCACAGCATCGCCAACAGTAGCAATCTTTTCAGCATCTTCATCAGAAATTTCCATTTCGAATTCATCTTCCAATTGCATTACAAGTTCCACTACATCTAGGGAGTCTGCACCTAAATCTTCTTTAAAGCTTGCAGCTGGTACTACTTCAGTTTCTTCTACTCCTAAACGATCAACGATGATTTTTGTTACACGCTCTAAAACATCTGCCATTCCATTCACCTCCCCTCAAATATTATATTAAATATTGTTCAAAAAAACTAGGTGAAATCGATTCTTTTCTTACATTACCATTCCGCCATCAACATTTAACGTTTGTCCTGTAACATATTTGCTTTGATTAGAAGCAAAAAACGTTACAGCATTCGCGATATCTTGCGCTTCACCAAACTGTGCAGCTGGAATAACTTTTAACATTTCAGCTTTTATATTTTCATCTAATACATCCGTCATATCAGTCGCAATAAACCCTGGAGCAATTGCATTTACAGTTATATTTCGGCTTGCTAATTCTTTTGCTGATGTTTTTGTTAATCCAATTACACCAGCTTTAGCAGCAACATAATTTGCCTGCCCTGGATTTCCTATCACACCAACAACAGAAGCAATATTTATTATTCTGCCATGACGTTGACGCATCATATAACGAGATACTGCTTTTGTACATAAAAATACACCTTTTAAGTTTGTATTAATAACTGTATCCCATTCTTCTTCTTTCATACGCATTAATAAATTATCTTTCGTTACACCAGCATTATTTACAAGAATATCAACTTGTCCAAATGTATCTACTGTTTGTTTCACCATATTTGTAACATCATCAGCATTTGCAACATCTGCTCTTACTGCAATTGCATCCGAACCTAATTTCTTGATTTCACCTACTACTTCATTCGCTTTTTGTTCATTACCAGCATAATTCACTACTACATTTGCCCCTTGTTTTGCTAAATCAATCGCAATCGCGCGACCAATTCCACGTGAAGCACCAGTTACTAATGCTACTTTCCCTTTTAACATCAGCTTTCTCCTCTCAAATTTGAAATGGTATCTTTTAATGTCTGTTCATCGTATATCGCATATGCTTTCACTGAAGAATCAATTGACTTCATAAGTCCAGCAAGTACTTTTCCAGGTCCAATTTCAATAAATATATCTACATCTTGTTTCACCATATACTCAATGGATGGGTACCACAATACAGGCGAATAAAGTTGTTCAATTAACTTATCTTGAATATCTGTGCCACGTGTAATAACATCTGCGGTCACATTTGCAATAACAGGAATATGCGTATCCTGAATTGTAATTTCGTTTAACACACTTTGGAACTTCTCAGCAGCTGGCTTCATAAGTGAGGAATGGAATGGTCCACTAACTCTTAGCGGAATTGCTCTCTTTGCACCATTTTCCTTTGCTCTTTGAGAAGCAATCTCTACTCCTTGCTTCGTTCCTGAAATTACAATTTGCTTCGGACTATTCATATTTGCAATTTGTACTGCATATCCTTCACTTGTTACTTCTTCTGTAACTCGTGTCAGCATTTCCGGATCAGCACCTAAAATAGCTGCCATTGCACCTTCCCCGCCCGGAACGGCTTCTTCCATATATTCGCCACGCTTCCTTACAGCATATACAGCGTCTTCAAAAGTCAATGCTCCAGCTGCCACAAGAGCGCTATATTCGCCTAAACTATGTCCTGCCACGAAGTCTGGGGTAATATCGTACTCCTTCAAGGCTGTCAAAATTGCATAACTCGTCGTCAATAATGCTGGCTGCGCATTTGTCGTTAATGTAAGCTTGTCCTGCGGTCCTTCAAAAATCACCTCTGAAAGTGAATCCTGTAACACCTCATCTGCTGTTTCAAACACTTTCGCAACCTCTTTATTATTCTCTGCTAACTGTTTACCCATTCCAACAGCCTGTGAACCTTGGCCCGGAAAAAGAAATGCTAGTTTTCCCATTTCAAATCCTCCTCTTATTGGAGTGGCTCTTTCTCCATTACGCTTGAAATTGTAGGAATTACTTCTTTCGCTACCATTTCTCTCGTTTGACGAATCGCACTAAATATCGACTGGTCATTGGAAGAACCGTGAGCCTTAATGACAGGAGCTTTTAATCCGAATAATGCCGCTCCTCCATACTCCGAATAATCCATTTTATCTTTTAATACCATAAGTTTTGGCTTTAATACCGCAGCTGCTAATTTGCTCATAAACGAACTCATTAGTTGTTCTTTCAACATAGAGAATAGCGCAAGTGCTGTTCCCTCTAATGTTTTCAACGCTACATTCCCTGTAAAACCATCACATACAACAACATCTGCTACACCTTGCAATAGATCTCTTGATTCAACGTTCCCAATGAAATTAATTGGCGCATCCTTAAGCATTGCAAAGACTTGTTTGGAAAGCTCGTTTCCTTTTCCATCCTCTGTTCCAACGTTTAATAGTCCAACACGAGGATTTTCAATTCCTCTTACCTTCTCAGCGTACACAGATCCCATTACTGCATATTGATATAAATGAATTGGTTTTGCGTCAACATTTGCTCCAACATCTAACATAACAAAACCTTTTCCATCAACAGTTGGCATTGTAGGCGATAAAGCTGGTCGTTCAATTCCTTCCATACGACCGACAACAAATAATCCAGCTGCCATTAAAGCTCCTGTACTCCCTGCTGATATACAAGCATCCGCTTCTCCATCCTTTACTCGCTGCGCCGCTAGTACCATTGAAGCTTGTTTTTTTCGACGAACCGCTCTTACCGGTTCATCTGTCGCTTCAATCTTTTCATCTGTGTGAAGAATCGTAATTCGTTCTTCACTCGTTAAGTATTGACGAATTTCCTCTTCTTTCCCTACTAACGTAATATGTAACTCACAATATTCTTTAATAGCTTTCATTGCTCCTAATACTACAGCCTTTGGAGCATGATCGCCGCCCATTGCGTCTATTGCGATTTTCATAAGTTATTACCTTCCTCACTATAATTACTAGATCGATACATTTCAAAAGTGCCTGTAAAAACAAGTTCCTCTCCAACAAAGCTACGCACTTTGACAACCGTCCGTCCCTTATCATTCCCTACATCTTCAACACGCGCTTTTGCAACAACACGCTCTCCTAATTTTACAGGACGAATGTATCGAATGATAGACTTTGCAGTTAAAGCTAATTCTTCATCAATAACCGCAACAGCTAGTGAGTTTGCTTGTGCAAACAAATGATGCCCACGGGCAATTTGATTTCTTTTAAATACGTGTTCTACCTTTACTTCAAAAATAGAAATCGCATGTCTATCTAACTCTATATCAATAATTTCTCCAACAACCTCTTCTAACGGTAAAGATTTCACATCTTCTTCATGTTGCTTTGTAGCTACATGTTTAATTCTCTCTCTTAATTCAGGTATAGACAATTCCATACGATCAAGACGCACGGTTTGTATACTCACTTGAAATTTTCCTGCTAAATCTTCATCCGTAATAAAAGGATTCGATTCTATTGTTTGTTGTAATAACTCTTGTCTTTCTTTTTTTCTTCTTCTTTTTTTCATACCGCACCATCCATTTTTATGACTAGGTACTA
The DNA here is from genome assembly GCA_002578045.1 of Bacillus cereus. Lineage (GTDB taxonomy): Bacteria > Bacillota > Bacilli > Bacillales > Bacillaceae_G > Bacillus_A > Bacillus_A cereus_AK. The sequence continues at coordinate 2,519 of NUMR01000028.1, read as the reverse complement.
ACAGTAGTATATAATCATTAAAAGTAGAATGCAACAAAAATTTTTGTTGCCCCTTTTAATCGAGCTTCTCTCCCTGGAACACACCTGTTCCATCAAGATACGTACGTAGCGCCGCATACTGATCGTTATGCCAAAACGCTTCTGAATCTACTAATATCGCCGCATCTTGTCTTGCTGTTTCTAACGCTCGATAATCATGTACCATATCAGCAACCTTAAATTCTGGTAGACCACTTTGCTTACTTCCAAAGAAATCCCCAGGACCTCGTAATTCTAAATCTTTTTCCGACAATACAAATCCATCATTTGTTTCAGTCATAATACGCATTCTTTCTTTTCCCGTTTCTGATTTCGGATCCGCGATTAATAAACAATATGATTGTTCACTTCCACGCCCAACACGCCCTCTTAACTGATGGAGCTGCGATAAACCGAAACGTTCTGCATCGTAAATAACCATCACAGTCGCATTCGGGACATTTACACCTACTTCAACAACTGTTGTCGACACAAGAATTTGCACTTTATTTTCACTAAATTGTCCCATTATCTCTTCTTTTTCCTGAGATGATAATCTCCCATGCATTAATCCGACCTGACATTTCCCTTGATAATGATGAGTCAACATACTATGTAAGTCGATAGCATTTTGTACATCAAGTTTCTCAGACTCTTCAATAAGAGGACAAATAACATATGTTTGTCTTCCCTTTTTTATCTCTTTCTCCACAAAACCGAGCACTCGATCTAACATATCATGTTTTGCCCAGTACGTTTCAATTGCCTTTCTACCGGCTGGCATCTCATCGATGATAGAAACATCCATCTCTCCAAATGCAGTAATTGCTAACGTACGCGGAATTGGTGTCGCTGTCATAAATAATACATCGGGACTTTCACCTTTCTCCCGCAAAACCCGGCGCTGCGCTACACCAAATCGATGTTGTTCATCAGTAATAACGAGACCTAACCTATGAAATATAACTTCATCTTGAATTAAAGCATGCGTCCCAACAAGGATATCTATTTCTCCCTGTTCTAATTTTGCCAAAACCTCTCTGCGTCTTGCACCTTTAACAGAGCTTGTTAACAATTCAACCTCCATATCAAAATAGGAAAACGTTTCAGCAAGCGACTGATAGTGTTGTTCAGCCAAAATTTCTGTAGGAACCATTAAAGCTCCTTGGTAATGAGCTAATTTCGCTGCATAGAGAGCAATCGCAGCAACAACTGTTTTCCCAGAACCTACATCACCTTGCAATAGTCGATTCATCCGGTAAGGAGATGTCATATCTTTTAAAATTTCATCTACAACCCGGCGTTGTGCACCAGTTAACGGAAACGGAAGTGCATCGATAAACTCTTGCAATTTTATTAGTGGAATTTCTTTCTTCGTTCCTTTCGAATTTTCCCTCTCCATTTTTCGTAGTGTTTGCATTTTCAGCTGAAACAAGAAAAATTCCTCATATACAAAACGGCGACGAGCTTGCTTTAAATCTTCCTGTCCTACCGGAAAATGTAACGTTCGAAGCGCTTCATAACGTGGTAATAATTTATATCGACTTAACAAGCCATCCGGTAACATTTCGACTATAGAATCCCCATACTCCTTTAACGCATGAGCAATAAAACGGCGCATCTGTTTTACCGTAAGTTTTCCTTTCACTGAGTATACAGGTTCTACTTCTTGCTGACGTACAACCGGACCAAGATGAAGCTCTGATACAGCAATAGTTTGACGATTCTGATCCCACTTACCAGTAATCGTTACCGTTTCATCTAACTTTAACTTTTGCTTATAGTACGGTCTATTAAAACATACAGCTGTAATTAAATAACGACCGACGAGGACACGAACTGTAAGACGTGATTTCTTCTTCCCATAATATTGTAGTAAAGGAGCACTATGAACTTTCCCCTCAACTGTTACACGCTCATCATGCTTTACTTCAGCAAGATCTTTCATGGCATAATCTTCATAACGGTACGGAAAATGCTCTAATAGATGAGAAACTGTATAAATTCCCATCTCGTGTAGTAATTCAGATGTTTCTCCTCCGATCCCCTTTACATCCGTAACAGGAACTTGTACAACTTCATTCAAGATTCTCACACTCCGTCACATTAGTTTCTTTGTTGCACTCTACCTTACGATTAATTAACATCTGTAATCGCTCTCTTTCACCATATATATTCTATCATAGGCATTCTAAGAGAAACTACTTAAATCCCTCATATACAGCAAGTAAAAAAAAGAGCCTCACTTTTAGGAGGCCACTGAAAAAGTCCACTTCATAAGAAAAAGGAATCCATCTCCTACTATATACAGGTGATGGATTCCTTGTTTTTTCAACATATTGATAAAATGTGTGTTATGTTTTTCAAGCAATCACTTTTAGCAGCAAGGCTCTTTTCTATCTTCAATATGCTATCCTTTTGGATAAAAACTAGTAATACACCTCATATTACTACCTCTTATTCGTTAGCAAGTAAGTAATACATTTATCCCGCTATTTGTG
>NUMR01000027.1:68164-105083 GCA_002578045.1 Bacillus cereus | reverse complement strand
ATTGACAAACTGTCATTTAATAAATGAGTTTTACAAAACATACAAAATGTTAAACTCGTAAAAGCCATTGATATCATGCACAAATGCTCATATCAATGGCTTTCTGTATAAATATTGAATTGTCAGTTTTACAAATTATAGAAAATAGCAAACTTAGTTTTACTTTTTGTGAACAATGAGTTTGTTGAACAGAAGGATTGGACATTAGTTGAGGGTAACTTTAACTTATGTACGGAGATATTTATCTCACTATATGAATGTTACATTATGTGTAGTATGTGTTTGTGTATATTTGAATATTATCATGAATTTTACTAATAGAGAATAGAGTTATAAGTGTTGTTAAAAAATCTACAAAACTATTGTCACAATTTCTCTGAAATTTGAAATGATGATTTACTTTGTTCCTTCTTTTTTTACATTTATTTTTGTAAGATTTATAAAATCATGGCGAGGTGAATGTATGGAAAGGAAGGTTTTACATTTTCATTGGAACTATAAAAAGAATAAGCATTTTATTATATACCCTAGAAGAAGTAAAGTAAAATGGAAATAAAATAATTATAATCTTAATAGAAAAGAAGGAGTGTTATGACTTTTAAATTCGAAAAAATGCAACATATTGAAGATGAAAATATATACCGTGTTAGCAATTTAACTGATATATATGAAACAGATTTATTTGATGACGATGATTGTAACATTGATAACTTAAATGTGCTTTTTCAAGAAAGAATTAATCAGTTTATTGTACATGTAGATAAATCTGATAAACAAAGTTTAAAAGATGAAATAGATTCTAAAAATATTTCCTATAAAATTTTTGATTTTGGAAAAAGGAATATTTTCTTTGTTTTTGAATCTATACCAAAGAAGGAACTATTATATATAGTCAAGTTATTTTATAGTTTAAGCATAGAAAACAATTTAGCTATTATTTGTTTGGGAAACAGCGTGAATATCAATTTTGAGACAATAAATCAAAGTAAACTTATGGAATGTTTAATTGGTGATTGTTTTGTGCCCAAAATCAAATTAGTGCCATCATCGGCTTGTGCATTTATTCAATATGATGGCGCACTATTAACAGTTGTTAGTAATGATTTTGATATCTGTACAATATCAAAAGAATAATATTGTATGGAATAGTTTTTATTATAAATAGATAATAAATGATAGATTGAGTTTTGTTGTACAGTTGAAAAAATTATAAACAGGTTGGTAAGCGAGGAACAACTTTTAGGGAGTAGCTAGTAATTATTGAAGTTCATTGTACGTTGAAAAGGCGGAGTCTCTTTGAAGACTTCGCCTTTGTTTATATATGGCATGAGTAGTTTTGATACTCTTTATCGTATGTAAAACATGACGAAGATTTTGAAATTCTATGGATTTGGAAATCGTACAAGTGTGAAGGCAATCAACTTATAAAGTTTGGAAACGAATCATTAACGTATGATGTAAATGGAAACCGTACATCTGACGGAACATACACATATACATGGAATGAGTCAGATCAACTCGTTGCCGTAACGAAAAAAGGTGAAAGTCAACCGTTCGCAACATACAACTACGATGATGATAATCGATGTATTGAAAAGAATGTCAAGGGGGCAATTACACGTTACTTCTATGACGGTGACAGCATCAATCCATTATATGAAACGGATGGAAGTGGAAATGTCCCTCGTCAATATGTATATTCAATAGACGGTGTACGTCTTGCGATGAAAGCGTAAGGACAAACGTTATTTTATCACTATAGTCCACGTTGTGACGTAAATGGACAAGTAGTCGCAAACTACGAATATGATGCATGGAGTACCGCCCATATTTTAACGAAAATATACGCTAAGCAATTTCGATATGAAAGAAGCCGATTTTTCCTACGCTAAGGAATCATCGGCTTTATTTTTATAAGATTTAAAGCTGTTTTAATCGATCAAGTGACTGTCGGGTAAATAATGAGCACTTGTCCAATATTTGAGTCACCTGGTTTTATAAATACTTAATTCGTTTAACTATCCGGAATAATTGTAATGGCGATGGTCCTAAATGGTGCTTCTATTTCGTTGCCCTTACTCTGGGTCTGGTAATATTTTATCATTAATTCGTTTAATTCGTTTTGAAATTTTATAAAGTGGTCCTCATCTATCTTTAATTCCACTACAGAAATAGTAGAAACATACTCGTCTAAAATTGGAAGGAGTGTTTGATCCAATAAATAATAACTATCTAATGCAATTAACCCAATACCAATCCATCTTTGATGATTTATGAAATAATCAATTTTGACGCATTCTATTATATAGACGTAAAAAATAATAAGTTACGCTACATATGTTGTGAAAAAAGAATAATATATTTTTTATAAAGGAGTTAGATGAAAAAGGTGTGAAAAAATGGTAGAGAGAAGTATATAATGAGCAAGTAGGAAATGTTGCGTGAGGAAAGGATGTGAATGTTAGTAGGGGAAGGTCCTACTAACAAACATGAAAATTAAAATATTAATAGCAGATGATAATTCTTTTATAAGAGAAGGCATGAAAATTATTTTAAATACATACGAAGAGTTCGAAGTGTTAGATGCCGTAAATGATGGAAAAGAGGCTGTAGCATATTGTAAAATGCATGAGGTTGACATTGCTCTTTTAGATGTTCGTATGCCAAACATGAATGGGGTAGAGGCGACGAAAATAATTTGTGAAGAGACGAAAACGAAAACGCTTATTTTAACGACGTTTGATGATGATGAATATATTTTGGACGCAGTAAAAAACGGAGCGAAAGGTTATTTATTAAAAAACAACGATCCGGAGCGTATTCGTGATGCGATAAAAGGAGTTTATAACGGTCAAACTGTTATGCAAGATGTAGTACTTGATAAAATTAAGTTTAATTTAATGGAAAGCAAAGAGGAGGAATCTAAAATAGATAAAAGTCTTTTTACAGAAAGAGAGTTTAGTATTATTGCATTAATTGCGAAAGGTTTCTCTAATAAAGAAATTTCAAAACAGCTTTTCATATCTGAAGGAACAATCGCCAATTATATTACATCTATTTTAGGGAAAACTGGACTAGAACATCGTACACAAATTGCGATTTATTACTTAACAGGGAAAGTAGATTAATGATATGGAATTTTGGTTAACTGTAAGTAAATTAATTGTATTTATATATATTGTGTTTAGTTACATTCACTCAAATGTTACGAACTTACCGTGGGTTATATTTACGTTACTTATATACCTTTCTGTAAACGTAATGATTTCTATATTAAAAAAAGATACATACAAAAAGTTTTTAATCTGCGTGTCCATTGGCGTAGTTATGTTCTTTACTTGGAAGGTTCATCCGTTTTTTATTTTGTTTTTACCTTTGAATTTATACGAAATTATATTTCATTATATAGCGAAGAAGTGGCAGCTCTTTTTCATAATGATGATTCCTATTATTTTCACAGATGAAAGTATTCGAATGATCTATGGATTAATTGTTGCATTTTCTTTTCTCGTTTTAACTATGGCAGACGGATATATATCGCGTGTATTAAAGATTGAATCACAAAATGATAAGATGCGAAAAGATATGCAACGACTGACGAAAAGCCTAAATGAAAATAAAGAATACATAAGACAATCAGAGTACACATTTAAGTTAGAAGAGAGAAATCGACTATCTCAAGAAATTCATGATAAAATTGGACACTCGATGACAGGTGCATTAATTCAAATGGAAGCAGCAAAGAGGTTGCTTGAAATAGATAAAGAAAAATCTGCAGAGTTATTACAAAATGCCATTCATATTTCGAAAGATGGAATTGAAAGCATTCGGATTACATTAAAAAACATGAAGCCGCCAACTGAGCAAATTGGCATTCATCGTATGAAATTATTCATAGAGGAATTTTCTGGTAAGCATAATATAAACATTCCATTCGTATATAAAGGAAATTTAGATATGATTTCTCCGATTCAGTGGAAGATTATCGGTGAAAATGTTACGGAGGCGTTAACAAATACGATGAAATACGCTGATGCGACAGTCATCTCAATAGATATTCATGTACTTAACAAGATGGTTAAAGTACAAGTGAAGGATAATGGAAAAGGGGCAGTTCTTGTTAAAAAAGGCCTCGGTATTATGGGGATGGAGGAGAGAACAGCGTCTGTAAACGGAAAAATTATTGTAGATGGAACAAGTGGTTTTTCAGTAACGATGTTGTTGCCGATATAAGGGGATGGGATGAGTATGAATCATCTCATATGAAAAAAGTGAATCATTTCATGTGAAAAGAATGAACTTTTGCACTGAGCAGGTTCATTCTTTTTGTTTATAATAACAGCAGAGAAACCGAAATAGGGGTGAAAATGATGAACACATTAGAAATTAAAAATTTAACGAGAAAATTTGGTGATTTCATCGCGGTAGATAATATGTCCTTATCTATTAAAGAAGGAGAAATATTTGGCTTTTTAGGGTCAAATGGTGCTGGTAAGAGTACAACGATAAATATGATTGCTGGGTTGTTAAGAAGCAATGAAGGTGAAATTAGCATATTAGGAAAAAATATAAAGAAACATAATCGATTTGCGAAAATGAACATCGGTATTGTTCCACAAGATATAGCAATATACGAAGAGCTAACTGCCTATGAAAATGTGAAATTTTTTGCTGGATTGTATGGACTAAGAGGGACCGAACTAAATGCAAGAGTAGAGGAAGCACTTCGATTTGTAGGGCTTAGTGATAAACATAAAAGTTATCCGAAAAACTTTTCTGGCGGGATGAAACGAAGACTGAATATTGCTTGTGCAATCGCACATAGACCGAAATTAATTATTATGGATGAGCCGACGGTTGGAATTGATCCGCAGTCAAGAAACTATATCCTTCAGTCTGTCCGAAAATTAAATGAAATGGGAAGCACGATTATTTATACGAGTCACTATATGGAAGAGGTAGAAGAGATTTGTACGAAAATAGCAATTGTAGATCACGGTAAAGTAATTGCAGAAGGAACGAAAGAACAGCTAAAAGCGATTATTACCGATACGAAAGATATTTGGATTGAAGTGAAGTCAGTAGAAAATTTAGATGTAGAAAGATTAAAAGAGATAAACGGTGTGAAAGATGTTCAAATCGAAGAGAACATAATTAAAGTAAATTCCGATGCAGGATTAAACAATTTAAATAAAATTATTCAACACTGTATTAATCACGATATTGAAATTCGTTCGTTAGAGGAGCAGGCTCCAAACTTAGAAACTGTATTCCTTACGTTGACTGGAAGAAACTTACGAGATAAATAAGGTTGGATGAAGAATAGGAAAAGGGAGGTTCATCAGTTGAACATCTTCAATATTGCAATGATGCACATTAAAAGAGATTTTAGGGACGTAAGAACTTTAATTTTTATGTTAGCATTTCCAATTGTGCTTATGCTTGTGCTAGGAACAGCGTTAAGTAACGCATTTAATAGTGACAGTCATTCTATTAAAGATATACAAGTACTATACAAAGATGAGGCGAGTAGCACGTTTTCTCAATCATTTGAAGCATTTACGAAAGAAGTCGATAAATCGGGTATTCATTTTAAAAAAGCTTCTGAAGGTATAGATGGGAAAGATGAAGTGAAGAAAAATAAATATGCTGCTTATGTAGAGTTAAAGAAAGATGGCGCGAAATTTTTTGGAAGCGATAGAAGTAGTGTAGAGGGAAGTATTGTGGAAGGCATGCTTACGACATTTGTTGATAAGTACAATGTAGCGGTCGAAGTTGCAAAAGTAGATCCGAGTAAAGTTAGCACAGTTATTTCAAGTGGAAATCATAATGATTATATGAAAGAAACATCTGTACAAGCTGCTAAAAAACCAGGTTCAATGGATTACTATGCGGTTGTAATGACGACGATGATTGCGCTGTACGCTGCAATGGGAGCAAGTTTTTTAATTCGAGGAGAACGAATACGTAAAACAGGAGATCGTCTCATTGCTGCGCCTATAAGCAAGGCTGAAATTTTCATTGGAAAAGTGCTCGGTAGTCTTGTAGCGAATGCACTTTGCATATTACTTGTTATTTTATTTAGTAAATTTGTTTTTCAAGCAAATTGGGGCGACCACCTTGGAATCATATTTCTTATTTTATTAACAGAAGTCTTTCTAGCAATTAGCTTCGGTTTAGGGATCGGGTATATTACAAAAACAGGTGAAGCATCTAGAGCGATTATTATGGTTGTTGTGCAATTATCTTCTATTTTTGGTGGAGCATATTTCGTAGTAGAAGAAAATTTTGTTACAAATTTATCACCATTAACATGGGCAAATACAGCTGTTATGAAAATTATTTATGCAAATGATATAGGAGCGGCACTGCCGGTAATCTCTTTAAACCTCGGAATTTCTGCACTCTTTTTATTAATTGCGATTATTGCATTACGTAGACGGGAGGGGTTATAGTATGAAAGACATTTTATGGCTTATACAAAAAACGTTATCTGTACTTTTGAAAAATAAAAAAAGTTTACTCATAATTATTAGCTTGCCAATAATAGGAACGCTTATCTCTTTTTCAATATACGGAAATGTAGGACAAGGAACGTTAAATATCGGGATTGTCAATAAAGAAAATCAGCCGATAGCAAATGATACGGTGAAATTTTTAGAAGGATTAAATCATGTAAATATAAGTAAAATTAAAGAGTCTGAAGTGGAAGATAAACTCACTTCAAAAAAACTTGATGGTGTTATTACATTAGATTCTGGTTTTTCCGAAAGTGTTCGAGAAGGGAAACCAAGTCATATTGAGATTTCATCGATTAAAGGTGATCAAGTAACAGTATTTATAAAATCATATTTATATAACTATATTGATAATATTGCTGCGATTAGTAAAGTGGCAGGGACTGATCAAAGTACGTTTAATAGTATGTACGCTGGTTATCAAAAAAGTTCATTTAAAGTAAAGTCTGAGACACTTGAAGACACTTCAAAAAATAGAGATATAACAAATCAAACGATGGGCTATCTTATCATGTTTATGCTATTTTCAGCAGTGAACTTATCAGGATTTATTTTAAAAGAAAAAGAGAATAGAACGTATTTTAGATTATTATCAACACCGATAGATGGAAAAAAGTTCATATTATCTAATGTTGCAGTAAATATGATGATATTAACAGTGCAAATTGTCATTGCAGTATTATTTATGACGAATGTTTTTCACACAACTATCAATATGCCTTTCATAGTGATGATTGGTGTGCTTATGATATTCGCTTTAATCGCAATTGGTTTGTCTTTAGTCATTGTGTCTTTTTCGAAAAATTCAACAGCTGCAAATGCGATGCAAAATATAGTGATAGGACCAACATGTTTGCTTGCTGGATGTTATTTTCCATATGACATCATGCCGAAAGCGGTACAAAAAGTAGCCGATTTTCTTCCACAACGTTGGTTACTAGACACGATTTTAAAACTACAGCAAGGAATTCCATTTTCTGATGTGTATTTAAACATTTTAATCTTATTTGCCTTTGCAATTGCATTCTTCTTAATTGCTATTTATAAGTTTGGAAGAAATAATGATGCGAGAAACTTCATTTAATGAAAAGGTGTGGCGTAATGCCACACCTTTTTTATTCGTAATTTAGAGTACATTTTGTATGAAAACATATTTAAATGAAACACTACGGAGTAGAAAGTAATTTGAACGGAAGGAAATTAAAATGATTAAAAAAATATTGCGAGTTACTTCTATTGCTATAGGTATATTGGTTTTTATTTTAATTTGGATGCATATTGATGTTACACTCGGACGGAAGATGGAAGCCGGGAAAAATATGCCGATAGAGTATGCGTCTCATTATAGTGACTTTCAATTATATGTAGAAGGAAAATCATTATATGAGCAGCTATTTGAAGATATTAAAAAAGCGAAAAGTTCCATCTATACTTATTTTTTCATTTTGTCGGATGATAAAAGTAGTTACACATTTTTAAATTTATTAAAGCAGAAGGCAAGTGAAGGGGTGACAGTATATTTATCAGTTGATCTCATTAATGATTTATCATTTGAAAGAAAGATGACAAAAGAATTACAGGAAAGTGGTGTTCATTTTACATATAGTAGAAAACCGGAATTGCCATTCGGATTTTATTCTCTTCATCATCGTAATCATCGCCGTATTACGACGATTGATGGAGAAATTGGTTATACGGGTGGTTTTAATATAGGGGATGAGTACTTAGGGAAAGATAAGAGATTTGGATATTGGCGTGACTATCATGTGCGGATAAGAGGAGAAGGAGCAAAAGATTTAGAAGAACAGTTCGCTTTAGATTGGAAACGAGACACGAAAGAAGATATACAAAGAAGTACGAATAAAGTTAGTAAAGGGAATACATTACATACAATGGCTAGTTACAATGGGCATCACGTCGCTGAAAAATATATAGGGTTAATAAAACAAGCGAAGCATTCGATTGTCATTACAACGCCGTATTTTATAGCGAAAAATAAAGAATTAATGAATGCTTTAATTGGAGCGCAAAAACGTGGCGTCACAGTAAAAATACTTTGGTCATATAAACCAGATATTCCTCTTATTAAAGAAGCGGCATATCCTTACATCCGTCAAGCTGTTCAACACGGGATTACTGTATATGGTTATACAAAAGGGATGTTCCATGGGAAATTAATGATTATTGATAATGAATTAACCGTTATCGGTACAACGAACATAACTGCACGTAGTTTCTATATAAATGATGAGATGAATTTTTATATTCATGGTGGACCGATTATAGCGCAAGTTAATGAGGCGTTAGCGCAAGATTTTCATGATTCGAAAGAGATGACGAAAACGTTTTTTGACAATTTATCTTTCTGGGAGCGTTGTAAGGAGAAAGTGGCGGGATTGGTTGATTTTTATTTGTGATGATTTAACTAAAATACTTAAATTAAAAAATGTAGTACGAGCAAGGAGTATGTGACTTTAATAAATAGGAAGGTGTATTAATTATTCAGTGAGTAAAGAAGCAAGAAAGAACCTTCTATTTTGAAGGTTCTTTCTTGTCTACAATTCACTATTGGCAGTTAATAAATAGTCTGGTCTAGCGGGCGTGCCACCACCGTCTCTTATATTTACAGCTTGATTTTTCTATGCGTTCAGCAATAACTATAGCACAGCTCTTCAACTGGTCGCCATTACTGCGGGGCTCGCTGAAGTCCAAAGCGGGAAAGGATTTAGTCCTGTAAGTGGTACGTTTAGTACACAAGGATTAAATACGGATTGGACGGTTTCTATTCAAGTAATTGTTAATGAAAGAGAACGTCAAGCTGACAATCTTTTGAAGGATAGTTCAGTTGAAGGGGGGTGACGTGTAAGAAACCTCCCGAAAAATCTACACTTGAAAAAATTATAGATAGTATTTTAGAAGGTACGGGTCAAGCTGTTGAAGATACAATAGATGGTGTTGTGGCACTTGATAATAGGAATAAACTATGATGCTGCAGTCAATGGCGTGTTTCTACCATGTAATTGTGACTAAAAGCACTTCACTAAAGGAGATAGCCTATAAAAGCTCCTTTTGCGATGGAAAAATTATTTTTCATGCACAAGCATCGAAACATCATCATTAATCAACGTCCCCACATGCTCTCCTAAACAAATTCTTTTCATCACTCCAGGCTCATCAAAGTTAAAGACGTGTGCTGGCAAATTATAATCACGGGCCAGTAATAAAGCGGCTTGATCCATTACTTGTATGTTTTGCTTCACAATATCGTTATAGTTTAGTTTTCTGTACATTTTCGCTGATTTATTATGTTTTGGATCACTTGTAAAGACACCGTCTACTCCTTGTTTTGCGACTAAAATGGCGTCACTATTCATTTCAATGGCTCTTTGGACACTTGGGTAATCTGTCGTAACGAACGGTTGCCCATTACCGCCTCCAAAAATGACGATATACCCGCTATCTAAATGATGGACTGCGCGTAGGCGAATGTAAGGTTCTGCTACTGCATTAAATGGGATGGAGGTCATAACGCGTACTTCTCTATCTGTTTTACTTGTTAAAACACCGCGTAGCATTAAGCTATTAATAATTGTACCTAATGTACCGATATTATCAGCTTCTACACGATCAATTCCCCATTCTTCAGCTAGATGACCTCTGAAAATGTTACCGCCACCGATGACGATGGATACCTCAATACCTAAATCAACAATGGATAAAATTTCGTTTGCGATATGTTCTAATCGTTTGGAGTTAAAGCTATTTCCGGATTGATCGGCAAGTGCACCGCCGCTTAATTTAATTAAGACCCGTTTATATGACTTCACAACAATTCCCCCCTATATAGGTCGCAATAAAAAAGGAACAAAGGCGAATGCCCTTGTTCCTTCGTAAGAAAATGAAAAAGAAAAGGAGAAGATAGGACGAATTTCTGTGCATAATTTTTCATAACATCCACTCCTTTTTATTTCGATTTGTTGTAAGTATATATCTTTTTGATTATACAAAACAATCTGATTACTTATCAAGTATATTTTATCGTTTTTTAACGAAATGGTGTCAATGAAAAAGAAAAGAAAAATATTCGAATGTGTTATGGCGAACTTGTAGGTTTTTGTATGATTTTGTAGGTTCGCTTATATGATGTGTGAGTAAGCTTTTATGAATTTAAAATGAAAGCGCTCGCATGAAGGGGATGAACATGCATGAAAAAATTCGGATTGGCGACACAAATTTTTGTCGCGCTTGTTTTAGGGATTGTAGTAGGGGCAGTCTTCTATGGCAATAAAACGGCAATTTCTTATATTACACCAATTGGGGATATATTTATTCATTTAATTAAGATGATTGTAGTACCAATTGTTATTTCAGCATTAATTGTTGCAGTAGCTGGTGTAGGTGATATGAAGAAGCTTGGGAAACTAGGTGGTAAAACAATTCTTTATTTCGAATTCATTACGACGATTGCTATTTTAATGGGATTACTTGCGGCTAATATATTCCAACCTGGTACCGGTGTTGATATGAACAACTTACAGCAAAGTGACATTTCTTCTTATAAACAAACGGCAGATGCAACAGAGAAGGAAGGTTTTGCTGAAACGATTGTTCATATTGTACCAAAAAACGTATTTGAATCGATTGCACAAGGTGATTTATTACCGATTATATTCTTCTCAGTGTTATTCGGTTTAGGAGTTGCGGCAATTGGAGAAAAAGGAAAGCCTGTCTTTAACTTTTTTGAAGGTGTACTTGAAGCGATGTTCTGGGTGACAAACCAGGTTATGAAATTCGCACCATTTGGTGTATTTGCCCTAATTGCTGTTACGGTTGCAAAATTTGGTATGGCTACACTACTTCCTTTAGGAAAACTAGTGCTAGCTGTATACGTAACTGTTATACTATTCGTTGTGATTGTGTTAGGTATTAATGCACGAATGGTCGGAGTAAACATTTTTACATTAATGAAAATTTTAAAAGAAGAACTTATCCTTTCATTTACGACAGCAAGTTCAGAAGCTGTTTTACCTAATATAATGAGAAAAATGGAAGAGTTCGGTTGTCCAAAGGCAATTGCCTCTTTCGTAATCCCGACAGGTTATACATTTAACTTGACTGGATCTGCTATTTATCAAGCGTTAGCGGCATTGTTTGTTGCACAAATGTACGGTGTACATATGTCACTGACGGAGCAAATAACTTTATTATTCGTTCTCATGTTAACGTCCAAAGGTATGGCGGGAGTTCCAGGTGCATCGTTCGTTGTTGTATTAGCAACGTTAGGCTCAATGGGCTTACCGCTTGAAGGTATCGCGTTAATTGCGGGAATTGACCGCATTTTAGATATGATTCGCTCATCTGTCAATGTATTAGGAAATGCATTAGCGGCCATTGTTATGTCGAAGTGGGAAGGCGAATTCGATAATGAGAAAGCAAAACAATATGTAGAAACAGTCAAACAAACAGAAGCAGCATAAGAAATCGTTAAGGAGTGAATAATCATGGCAACATTAACTGAAGTTAAAAATGGTGTGCGAATTGAAAAAGATTTTTTAGGTGAAAAAGAAGTACCAAATTATGTGTACTACGGTGTACAAACAATGCGTGCAGTAGAAAACTTCCCCATTACAGGGTACAAAATTCATGAAGGTTTAATTAGAGCGTTCGCAATTGTAAAGAAAGCCGCAGCGCTTGCAAATACAGATGTAGGAAGATTGGAATTGAGTAAGGGCGGCGCGATCGCAGAAGCTGCTCAAGAAATTTTAGATGGAAAATGGCACGATCATTTCATCGTCGATCCAATTCAGGGGGGTGCAGGTACTTCAATGAACATGAACGCAAATGAAGTTATTGCCAATCGTGCTCTTGAATTATTAGGAATGGAAAAGGGAGACTATCATTATATTAGTCCAAATAGTCATGTGAATATGGCACAATCAACAAATGATGCATTCCCAACAGCAATTCATATCGCAACATTAAATGCATTAGAAGGCTTATTACAAACGATGGATTATATGCATAATGTATTTGAATTAAAAGCAGAACAGTTCGACCATGTTATTAAAATGGGTCGTACACATTTACAAGATGCTGTGCCGATTCGTCTTGGACAAGAGTTTAAAGCATACTCTCGTGTACTTGAACGTGATATGAAACGTATCCAGCAATCACGTCAACATTTATACGAAGTAAATATGGGAGCAACGGCAGTTGGTACAGGTTTAAATGCAGCTCCAGAGTACATTGAAGCAGTTGTAAAACATTTATCTACAATTAGTGAATTACCGCTTATTGGTGCGGAAGATTTAGTGGATGCAACGCAAAATACGGATGCATACACGGAAGTATCTGCAGCACTTAAAGTATGTATGATGAACATGTCTAAAATTGCGAATGACCTTCGACTAATGGCATCAGGCCCACGTGTTGGTTTAGCGGAAATTATGCTACCAGCTCGCCAACCAGGTTCATCTATTATGCCAGGTAAAGTAAACCCTGTTATGCCAGAAGTAATGAACCAAATTGCGTTCCAAGTAATTGGTAACGACCATACAATTTGCCTTGCTTCAGAAGCAGGACAATTGGAATTAAACGTTATGGAACCAGTACTTGTTTTCAACTTACTTCAATCGATTAGCATTATGGATAACGGTTTCCGTGCCTTTACAGATAATTGCTTAAAAGGAATTGAAGCAAATGAAGATCGCTTAAAAGAGTACGTTGAAAAGAGCGTAGGAATTATTACAGCCGTGAACCCTCATATCGGTTATGAAGCTGCAGCTCGTGTTGCAAAAGAAGCAATTGCAACAGGTCAATCCGTTCGAGAACTTTGTGTGAAAAATGGTGTATTGTCACAAGAAGACTTAGAGTTAATTCTAGACCCATTCGAAATGACGCACCCAGGGATTGCAGGAGCAACTCTTTTAAAGAAAAATTAAAAGAAGAGGGGGACTGAAATGTTACCGATTGTATATACACCTACTGTTGGTGTAGCAATTCAAAGGTATAGTCATGAATACCGTAAACCACGTGGGGTTTATTTATCAATTAATGATTCTTCAGGTATTGAAAAAAACATAGGAAGTGACACCTTTGAATTGGAATCAATTATGGAAGAAAGATATGTCTCTTTTAATTATATTAATGGTTGCTGTTCCGATTGCTGGAGAATTGAATTTTCATCCCTTTAATGATACGTTTCGTGTTAGTTTCGGGACACCATTATTTTTCTTTTTATTACTATTTTTAAGAAAAATACCGGCAGTAGCTGCAGGTATTCTTGCCGGTATATCTGTAGTCTTATTCCGTGTATGTCTTGACTGGATAATGCAAGGTTCATTCCATATGACTGAATCATTTTATTTGCGCTATCCTGTGTTCTTTTATTATTTTATTTATGGAAGTCTTTTTTCGCTTTGCAGGGTGAATAAGTTTCATCAGAAACCAATAGTTATTGGGTGCCTTGGGATTTCAACTGAAATTATCGCAAGTATGTCAGAAATTGCGTTTTATCATATGTTAGTGCTAGGTACGACAATAACAGTTTCTGAAGTAAATAAACTCATTATTATCGCTATTTTTCGTAGTTTCTTTGCACTTGGTTTTTTAAATATGATGAATTTATATGAAACGAAATTAAAAGAATCTCAAGTTCGAAAAGAAAATGAAAATATGTTAATGCACCTCTCTAATTTATATGTGGAATCTGTTCATTTGAAAAAAACGTTACAAAATGCGGAGTTAATTACACAAGAAGCGTATCAATTATATAGGGATTTACAAGCGAACGATGATTCAAGTAGTAAAACAGCATTGAAAATAGCGGGAGAAGTACACGAAATAAAAAAGGACAATCAAAGGATTTTTGCAGGGTTATCGAAATTGTTATTAGATAAAAATGTGGCTGAGTATGTAGAAGGACATGAATTAGCGGAAATGATTGTAAGAATTAATGAGAAATATGCTGAAATGCTAGAAAAAGACATACGTTTTTCTAAACATATAGAAGGTGAGCACGCTGCATATCACGTGTATACAGTTCTATCCATTTTTAATAATTTAGTTGCAAATGCAGTTGAAGCAATTGAGGATAGAGGTCTCATTATTATTAAGCTATATAAACGAGATAAATATATATTCTTTGAAGTAATTGACGATGGTCCTGGTATTGCACAGAAGTATAAGAAATTAGTATTTAAGCCAGGGTTTACTTCAAAGTATGATCAAACGGGAACACCGTCTACAGGAATTGGACTTTCTTACATAAACGAAATGGTAACAGAGCTCGGCGGAGAAGTGAGCCTAGAAGATCTAAAAACTGGAAAAGGTTGTAAGTTTATCGTTTGTTTACCGGTGTGTAGTTTAAAGCGGGAGGGGGAATAAATTTGTTTTATTATATCGTAGATGATGATGAAGTTTTCCGCTCCATGCTTTCGCAAATTATTGAAGATGGAGATCTTGGGGAAGTAATTGGAGAGTCGGATGACGGAGCTTTTATTGAAGCGGATCAACTAAATTTTAAAAAAGTAGATATTTTATTCATTGATTTATTAATGCCGATGAGAGATGGTATTGAAACAGTTCGTCATATAGCGTCTTCTTTCACTGGGAAAATTATTATGATTTCCCAAGTCGAATCGAAACAGCTCATTGGTGAGGCGTATACACTTGGTGTGGAATACTATATTACGAAACCGTTAAATAAAATTGAAGTTGTATCTGTCGTACGAAAAGTGATGGAGCGTATTCGTTTAGAGCGTTCCATATATGACATTCAAAAATCATTGAATAACGTATTTCAGTGGGAAAAGCCGCAAATGCGTCCTGAATCAGTGCACGAAGGGAAAAAGATAGCGGATTCAGGACGTTTCTTACTAGCAGAACTTGGTATTGCTGGAGAGAATGGAAGTAAGGATTTACTTAGTATGCTGGAATATTTATATGGACAAGAAAAGGCACAAACATTTGAATTTGGATTTCCTGCGTTAAAAGATATTTTTCACTATATTACGATAAAAAAATTAGGGGATGTAGCTTTAGAAACGGATATTGATAAAGAGAAAAAAGCATCTGAACAAAGAGTGCGCAGAGCCATTTATCAGTCGTTAAATCATTTGGCCTCTTTAGGATTAACCGATTTTTCAAATCCGAAATTTGAAAGCTATGCTCCGAAATTTTTTGATTTCACTGTAGTTAGAAAACGGATGACAGAAATGACGAAGGCTGAAGTAGCCGTTTCTGGTCATACGCGTATTAATACAAAGAAATTTATTCAAGTGTTGTATTTTGAGGCAAAACGGTTGAGGGAGATAGAGTAAGAGATGCTTATAAAAAAGCGTCTCTTTTTTATTGAATAGATTTATGTGTACTAGGGAGAAGAAATCAAAAAATAATACTTATATATTTACACGTAGAGCATGTAAAATGTTAAGTAATAGAAAATGGTTTTAAGTTAAGGAAGTGTCAAAACAATGAGTTTTACATTAAACAAATCGATTATTAAAGAGGTGTGCGGAGAAACCTCATATAAAAGAGGAGAAGATTATTATAAATCAAATAAAGTAATAGTAAATCATTATGATGAAAATAAAGAAATTTGCGAAGCAACGGTCAAAGGAACTGAAGATTTTCATGTTGCAGTAGAAAAAGCTAAAAAAGGAGATGTTGTTGCAAAATGTAGTTGCCCATCATTAGCGTCTTTTCAAACGTACTGTCAACACGTCGCCGCTGTCTTGTTATATATAAATTATAACCAGCAAACGATTAGTAATAAAAATGAGCAATTAACAAGCGGGATGTTTCAGTTGTTTGCAGAACAACCACTGCGGCCAAAAAGTAAACAACATCGCTTTGATACACGTGAAATACTTCATGTTGAATTTATTTGCACACCAGTAGTTACGAAACAGGGCGGGGCACTTCTAGGAATTCAGTTGAAACTTGCCAAAACGTATTTCGTAAATCGTATTAGAGAGTTTCTTTCTAAAGTGGAAGAAAGAGAGTCTTTTCATTATTCAAATGAATTTACATATACACCAGATATACATAGCTTTAAACAAGAAACGGACGCGATTATTCAGCAACTTATTAAAATGTATCATAATGAAAAAATGTATGAGGATGCGCTAGAAGTACATGCAAAACAAGATGACAGTATGATTTTAATACCACCAGCTTCGTGGCAAGATATACTTTCTTTACTTTCTAGGGTAGAGTTTGTACGGTTAGAACAAAATGGACAAATATTTCATGGCATGCAAGTTTCAAAAGGTTTATTGCCATTACATTTTGAATTTACGAAAGGAAATAGTGGTGGGTTTACCCTTCATATAGAGGAGCTAAATCGTGTGCAAGTTATGGATATGTATAACTATGCTTTTTACGACGGGAAATTGTATCATTTGCATAGCGAAGACTGCAAACGGCTTATCGAACTACAAAATATGATGAAACGATCAAATAGTAATCAATTTTATATACCGGATAATAAGATGGAATATTTTGTAACGAAAGTGGTACCAGGGTTAATGAAACTTGGTACAGTTCGAATTGATGAAGTTATATCAGATTGTGTTGAAACGCCTTCGTTAAAAGCGAAATTATATTTAGATCGAGTGAAAAATCGTTTGTTAGCCGGCCTTGAATTTCACTATGGAAATGTCGTAATTAATCCGTTAGAAGAGGATGGGCAGCCATCTGTTTTTAATCGTGATGAGAAAAAGGAAAAAGAGATTTTAGACATTATGAGTGAAAGTGCCTTTGCAAAAACGGAAGGCGGTTATTTTATGCATAATGAAGAAGCTGAATATAACTTTTTATATCACGTCGTTCCAATGCTAAAAGGTTTAGTTGATATTTATGCGACAACGGCAATCAAATTACGAATTCATAAAGGGGATACAGCTCCTCTGATTAGCGTGAGAAGAAAAGAAAGAATGGATTGGTTATCATTTCGTTTTGATATAAAAGGAATACCAGAAGCGGAAATTAAAGGTGTATTAGCGTCTCTGGAAGAGAAACGTAAATATTATCGATTAGCGAACGGTTCGTTATTATCACTGGAGAGTAAAGAGTTTAATGAAATTAATCAATTTGTAAAAGAATCGGGTATTCGAAAAGAATTTTTACATGGGGAAGAGGTAAATGTTCCGCTAATTCGTAGTATGAAATGGATGAATGCCCTTTATGAAGGAAATGTTTTAAGTTTAGATAAATCGGTTCAAGAGTTAGTAGAAAACATTCAAAATCCGAAAAAATTAAAGTTTGCTGTTCCAAATACGTTACAAGCAGTAATGAGAGAATATCAAGTATATGGATTTCAGTGGATGAAAACACTTGCGTATTACCGTTTTGGTGGTATTTTAGCAGATGATATGGGGCTTGGGAAAACGTTGCAAAGCATTGCTTTTATAGATTCTGTTTTATCTGAAATTAGAGAGAAAGAACTGCCTATATTAGTGGTTTCCCCGTCATCTCTCGTTTATAACTGGCTTAGTGAGTTGAAAAAATTCGCCCCTCATATTCGAGCAGTTATTGTAGATGGAAATCAGGCAGAGCGCCGTGAAATTTTAAAAAATATGAAGGAATTTGATGTCGTAATTACATCATATCCATTACTTAGAAGAGATATAAGATTGTATGGAAGGCCGTTTCATTCGCTATTTCTAGATGAAGCACAAGCGTTTAAAAATCCTACAACACAAACAGCAAGAGCAGTGAAAACAATTCAAGCTGAGTATCGTTTCGGACTAACGGGGACACCTGTAGAAAATTCGTTGGAAGAGTTATGGTCTATCTTCCATGTCGTCTTCCCGGAGTTACTGCCAGGAAGAAAAGAGTTCGGTGACTTAAGGCGAGAAGATATAGCGAAGCGAGTGAAACCATTCGTATTAAGGAGACTAAAAGAAGACGTATTAAATGAGTTGCCAGATAAAATAGAGCATGTACAGTCATCAGAGTTGTTACCGGATCAAAAGAGGCTCTATGCAGCTTATTTAGCGAAGTTAAGGGAAGAAACGTTGAAACATTTGGATAAAGATACGTTACGAAAAAATAAAATTAGAATTTTAGCTGGTTTAACGAGATTAAGACAAATTTGTTGTCATCCAGCTTTATTTGTTGATGATTACAAAGGCAGTTCAGCTAAATTTGAACAACTGTTAGAGATTTTAGAGGAATGTAGAAGTACAGGGAAGAGAATTTTAATTTTTTCTCAATTTACGAAGATGCTTTCCATTATTGGCCGTCAGTTAAATCGTCAAGCGATTCCGTACTTTTATTTAGACGGGAGTACACCGGCGCAAGAGCGTGTAGAGTTATGTGATCGTTTTAACGAAGGAGAAGGAAATGTATTTCTTATTTCTTTAAAAGCTGGTGGTACGGGTCTTAACTTAACTGGTGCAGATACGGTAATATTATACGATTTATGGTGGAATCCAGCTGTTGAACAACAAGCAGCGGATAGAGCGTATCGAATGGGACAAAAAAATACAGTGCAAGTTATTAAGTTAGTAGCTCATGGAACAATTGAAGAAAAGATGCATGAGTTGCAAGAGAGTAAGAAAAATTTAATTGCTGAAGTAATTGAACCTGGAGAAGAGAAACTATCTTCAATTACTGAGGAAGAAATTCGGGATATATTAATGATTTAATATGAAAAAAGCTATGCTTTCATAAAGGTGAAAGTATAGCTTTTTTACTGTAATAATTATATTTTGTTTTGAGAACAGTAAAGAAATAAAACAGAATGTATCCCGCTATTTGCGGGCAAGAAGATACTTACCTCAAAATTCGGCGAATGCGGGGGAGTTAGGTGGGAGATCAACTGTTCGTAAAAGCCTGATTAGTTCAAATAATAATTAGTGGGGAGGCAGGGACACCCTCCACTGATTAAAGTTTTACTTTATTTCTTAGTTCCTTTACTTTTATATGGCTTTGCAGCTTTCTTTTTCTTTGCACTTGATTGCCAACGGTTCCATCCTTTACTGCCTGTACCTTGTCCTACACCTTTTTTCGGTTTCGCTTTCGTTTTACTCATATAATCACTCCGTTATATAAAAATCTTATTTGATAATAGTCAATGATTTAGAAAATACTCTTTATAAATGACTATGTTTGCTTTAAGGAAAAACAAACTACTTGAATGCTATAGTATATCACGAATTTGCGAGTAAACTGAAAGGAATTACAAAGAAAATGAAAATAATAAGAAATACTGCGGATTCTATATTTCGAACGATCACATTAATCGTTGTATATATGTTAGTTTCAGTTAGTGAAACGTTTTTTAGGGTATCAAGGCAAAAGAAGTAATGATGCTATATTAGAAACAATCTATAAAGCCGTAAAATAAAGAATTGAAAAATATTTTAAAACTTTTTGTTGACTTTCTTTATTTTTTGTATAGAATAATCATTAATAAAATGTTTCAGAGATGTGACAACAAAACGACTATGAAAGGACGAGTAGTAGTAGGACGTAGTTTAAGCGAGTCAGGGGTGGTGTGAGCCTGATACGAAGCCTATTATGAAGAACCTCCTGGAGTTGCTAACCGAAATCCTTCATAGGAAAGTAGACTTAGCCGGGAACTTCGCCGTTACATGAAGAACAGTATCGAGATATTTCATCTCCGTATTGTATAAGTGAGCAACCTCTGTTGCTAATTTGGGTGGTACCGCGGAACCAAAGCCTTTCGTCCCAGTTTTTTGGGAAAGAAGGGCTTTTTTTGTTGGCTTTTTTCCACAACATCCAAACATTTTAGGAGGAAACCACCATGTATCAATCATTAATGACAGTAAGAGAGACTCAAATTGCAATTAAGGAAGTTAAAACATTTTTCGAGGATCAATTAGCAAAACGTCTTGGACTATTTCGCGTATCTGCACCATTATTCGTACCGAAAAAATCAGGATTAAACGATCACCTAAACGGCGTAGAACGTCCAATTGAATTTGATATGCTACATTCAGGAGAAGAATTAGAAATTGTTCACTCACTAGCGAAGTGGAAACGATTTGCTTTACATGAATATGGATATGAAGCTGGTGAAGGTTTATATACAAACATGAACGCGATTCGTCGTGATGAAGAACTTGATGCAACACATTCCATTTACGTTGACCAATGGGATTGGGAAAAAATCGTTCAAAAAGAATGGCGTACTGTAGAATACTTGCAAGAAACAGTAAAAATAATTTATGGAATATTCAAAGATTTAGAAGATCACTTATTTGAAAAATATCCGTTCCTTGGAAAGTATTTACCAGAAGATGTTGTTTTCATTACTTCCCAAGAACTAGAAGATAAATATCCAGAATTAACACCGAAAGATCGCGAACATGCAATTGCGAAAGAACACGGTGCAGTCTTCATTATCGGAATTGGTGATGCACTTCGTTCGGGTGAAAAGCATGATGGACGTGCAGCGGATTATGACGACTGGAAATTAAACGGTGACATTTTATTTTGGCACCCAGTACTACAATCTTCATTCGAATTATCATCAATGGGAATTCGTGTTGATAGTAAATCACTTGATAAACAGTTAACGAAAACGGGTGAAGATTTCAAACGTGAGTATGATTTCCATAAAGGTATTTTAGAAGGTGTACTACCATTAACGATCGGCGGTGGTATCGGACAATCAAGAATGTGCATGTACTTCTTACGTAAAGCACATATCGGTGAAGTCCAATCTTCTGTATGGCCTGACGATTTACGTGAAGCTTGCAAGAAAGAAAACATTCATCTATTTTAATTAATATAAGTGAGAGGGAGAGTAGCTTGGAAATAGAGTTAATCTCCTTTTTTATTGTGTAAACGAGTGGTTTACAGTGAGTTTTACCAATAGTGACATTTATTGATTATGAAGGAACGCAGGGGATTTTATTAGAAGTTACGTTATTTCCTGATGGTTTTCTATTCTGATATGAAGAAAGTTATTTTGAATGAATATCGATCATTTTTGCGGGAGAAAGAGCGAGAGGATATATGTGATAAGAAGTGAGAAGAGTCAGTTATATTTCCTAGGAAAGGATATAACGAATAATTTAATTGTTTTATGATAATTTTTGAATATCGATAATATGTTAAAAAGCTGTTTGTATAGAGTGTTGAAATCTATGCAAACAGCTTTTTATTTATATTAGGAAGGAAATAGATTCATATGATTTTTGTAATCTGTAATGAAATGATTAAATTAGCCCATTTGCACTAAAGGTTCAATTTTCACCATAAATGATTGATGAAGTGCTTCAACACCCGTTACTAAATGAAGGCGATCAATAACGACAGAGACTTTAATTTCCGATGTACTTACCATTTTAATATGAATATCTTCTTCTTTTAAAGCAGTGAACATATTAGCAGCAACCCCTGGATTAGATACCATACCAGATCCTACAATTGATACTTTTGCTAAATGATTTTCATGTTCTACAGACTCAAAATGAAGAGTTTCTTGATTTTGTTCCAATACTTCTAAAGTCTCTCTTAAATCATTAGAGTAAATCGAGAAGGAGAGATGAACAGTTCCTTCATTTGTAATACTTTGAATGATGATATCTACATTAATATGTGCTGCTGCTAATGTAGAGAAAACTGTTGAAAGTGAGCCTTGTTCCAACCCTTTAATTGTGACACGTGTAATATTATCCTCAAATGCAATACCTTTAACGATTGATTGTTGTTCCATGTTACATTCTCCTTTTACAATTGTTCCGTTTTCTTGTTCCATACTTGAGCGAACTTCTAAAACTACATTATGATTTTTAGCGAATTCAACAGCACGTGGATGTAATACGCCAGCTCCCAGATTTGCAAGCTCTAACATTTCATCATAAGAAATTTCATCTAATTTGTAAGCATCTTGTACAACTCGTGGGTCTGTCGTATATACACCTGTCACATCTGTATAAATATCGCATTTTTTCGCTTTTAATGCTGCTGCTAATGCGACAGCTGTCGTATCAGAACCACCGCGTCCAAGTGTTGTAATTTCATTTTCTTCACTGATTCCTTGGAAACCAGCTACGATAACAATCGTTCCTTCAGCAAGATAAGATTGAATTCGATCTGTATTAATATCAGTAATCCGTGCACTACTATGTACAGATTCAGTCGTAATACCAGCTTGCCATCCTGTTAATGAAATTGCGTTATAACCTTTTGCTTGTAGGGCCATCGTAAGTAATGAAATGGTTACTTGTTCTCCTGTAGATAGAAGCATATCCATTTCACGTTTACTCGGATTTTCTGTAATAGCGTTAGCAAGTGCTACAAGTTCATCTGTACTTTTTCCCATTGCTGAAACGACAGAGACAATGCTATGACCCCGTTCATATTCTTCAATAATTAAATTTGCTACATGTTGAATGCGTTCAACACTTCCGACAGAAGTACCACCAAATTTTTGTACAATCGTTTCCATTACGAATTCCTTCTTTCATCCATTTTTAAGAATAGATTAGGACATATATAAATCCCAATATTCCTGTAGTTACCAGAGAAAAAACAAAAAACACCATCTCAAATAAGTGAGGATGGTGCTGTTACAGGAAAAGGGAAACAGAAAACGGAGCTAATAAAAAAACCGCCAAAAAAGGAATATCATAAAAAATGATATCTCTTTTTTGTAGATAGCTCTTCATACGTACACGTCTGTACATATGACAGTTCTGTTTCTATTCGAAAACAGCCCCAATCGATAAATGCAGAGAAATTAATCGATTTCGGCAACACTTCCTTTCTTCTAAACTCATAGACATCTCTGTGTCTCCTTTAGAATACTTATAAGTATTGCAACCTCTATCTCACGTTTTAGGCGAGAGTGTTTGATTTATGAAGTTATTGGTAACATTTGTTTTATAATAATCTAAATTTTTCAGGGAATCAAGTGTTTTATATAAATTTTTAAAATTTTGTCTTTATGAAAAGAATTTGTGGAAAATGTAACAAAATAAAGTGAAACTTTAATCAGTGGGGGATTTGTCCATCCCCCACTGATGATTCGCCCACACCAATCGGTCTTTAACGGGTAGTTATCTCCCACCTAACTTCCTCGTATTCGCCGAATTTTGAGGTGGAAGAATAAAAAGGAAAAAGCCTATTTATGCTTCAACGGAAATGAAAGTAACGAAAATGGAAAGTGCAAAAGAAGTGACAGAAGTGATGCAATCGGGTTTCATAAACAAAGACTAAGCCATACTTAAAGCAGGGCTTAGTCTTCATTAAATACAAATGTTTGTTTCATTTTTTTACCTTCATTTACCGGATGACCGTTGTAAGAGAAATTCTTTTCTTCCCAAGTAATAACGACTTTAAAATTATGGCTATTAAAGTCTAATGGGAATACGATGTAGTCAAAGCTTGTATGACTTTTAGAAATGCTTACATTTGATGTAGTAGGTGTAAAGGTAGCTTTAGATGTAGGCGTGTTATCAAGTATTTCCACAGATACATTTGATACATCATTACCAATGTTTTTTACGAGTAAACTATACGTATCATATACGCCTTGTTTTGGCTGGATTGCTTGCTTGTTTGAGCTATGAGATTTATCAATTTCGATATACCATTGTTTAGACTTTGAAGCAATTGGTAGCGACTGAAATGTGTAAGCACTAGCTTGCATTGGTAGCGCTATACAAATAAATACAAAGAGAGAGAAAATTTTTCGTTTCATTTTAGAGAACTCCCATTCTGTAATGGATTTATTTGCTATTATCCTCTCTCTGTGAAAAAATATACCATATAATGTAAGGGGGCTGTTATGAATATTGGGTTAGGAATCATTATCTTATTTGCTACGATTATACTTGCCATAATTGCGTATGGAATAAAAAAGAATAAAACTGCTTTTTCGCTACTTAGTTTCTTGCTGTTATGCGGGATTATTTTATCAATTTCTTTAATTTCTGGCGTAAAATTCCTCAGTACGGGCAAATCACCATTTTTGATCGTTCATGGTACGGCCGTGTGTTAGTTGAGCGTGTTGAAGGTTTTGCTACAAAGGAAGAGTGGAAGAGAGCATATGATGAGATTAATGATTTTGAAAAACTATTAACAGATGACCATTACATAATAGGGAAGTTCTTCTATCATATTAGTAAAGATGAACAGCTAAAGAGGTTTAAAGATAGAGAGAATAATCCTTTGAAAAGATGGAAAATTACAGACGAAGATTGGCGTAATCGTGAAAAGTGGGATGATTATGTTAAAGCAATGGAAGAAATGTTTGAAAAAACAAATAAGCCAAATGCTAAATGGCAAATTATCGCGAGTAATGATAAATTATACGTGCGCTTGAAAACATTGAAAGTAATTATTTCATTAATTGAGGAATATTTCTTAGAACAAGGTATAGAATTACCTTTTTATTATTATGAAATAAAAGAAGGTAAGACAGAGGACGTTGAAACTAATCAAGATGTAGCTATAAAATAGTACAAAGTTTGAATATGAAATATAAAGAAGAACCATCCTGTAACTTTTGGAAACCAAATTGCAGGATGGTTCTTTATTTAGAAACAGTTTACAATTATGAATATAGCCTTACCAGCTATACAATCTAGTGTAAATACTTCATTAGAAAAGATGTCATGGGTATTAAATGTTTATACAATAACAATTGCAGTACTCGCCATTCCATTAGGACGGATAGCTGATATTTTTGGGAAAGCAAAGATGTATATTCTGGGTTTAGTAATTTTTGGTGGCGGATCAGTACTTTGCGCTTTTGCTAATACAGGCGATTTTTTCATTTTTTCTCGTTTTATACAAAGTATTGGCGCTGCAATTTTATTTCCAACGAGCATGGTAATAGGTGTATCAGCTATGCCATTAGCAAAGAGGCATGTTGCACTTGCGATTTTAGGAGTAACACAAGGATTATCAGCGGCGACAGGGCCAGTAATAGGTGGAATTATTACGCAAAATTTAGGATGGAGATGGGTATTCTTCGTCAATGTTCCTATTTGTATAATAGGAATCGTTTTATGTTGTATCATGCTACAAATAAAAAATGAAGAACGTATTATCTCAAAAATCGATTGGATAGGACTACTATTAAGTAGCACAGCAATTTTTTCTTTTACTCTCATATTAGTAAAAGGTAATACATGGGGATGGCAAAGTAATATTGCTTTGTCTTGTTATACAATTAGTACTATTTCTTTTATTCTATTTGTTTTAGTGGAACGAAAGATTCATAATCCAATGGTGAATTTAAAATTATTTAAAGATCGAATGTTTGTAGGAGCATCAATTGTTGTTATATTAAGTAATTTATTTTTAATCGGAGTAACTGTACTGCTTCCAACCTTCCTGACTAAAATACAATACCGTACAGAAATTGAAGCTGCTTTTTTAGTGACACCTATTTCAGCGATGATATTTCTTGTTTCGCCAGTTGCAGCAACTTTAATAAAAAAACTTGGGAAAGTAGCTATTATTTTATCAGGATTTCTTGTTATGGGCTTAGCGTATTATTGGTTACAAATGATTGACGTCAATTCAACAAATATAGAAATTATTATTCCATGTATGATATTAGGTGCTGGATATGGCTTAGTAGTGGGGCCAATTACTGTTTTAAGTGCATCTTCCTTTGAAGGGGAATTATTAACTGCTTCTCAAAGTGTTGTATCGATGTTACGACAAGTTGGAATTGTATTAGCGGTCGCAATATTTGTATCTAACTTAACTCACAATTTAACTGTAAATAAAGAGAATGTATATCGTTATGCAGAAGAAAAATTGCGAAATATTCATGTGAATAGTGCCGAGCAAGCTGAGATTTTACAAATGACTAAAGAGAAAATAGAGAATCAAAGTTTAGAGTCTAATATAAATAAGAAACAAAATGAAATTACAATGGGATTAAGTAAAGAGAAAAAGGAAGAATTAATTCATAAAAAGACGGATGAAATATTAAGCAAGATTCCAGTAGAATACCGAGATAGAAAAAGAGAAGAAGTAATAATTCAAGTAACAAAAGAAGTTGAAAACCAAGAGGAAAGTATAAAGAAAGAAGTACTCGCATTTTCAAATGATATAGATCAGTATGCCCAAAATAAGATGGCGATGGGTTTTACTGATTTATATAAAGCGAGTGTTCCAGTTATTTTAATTTGTGCTTTAGTAAGTTTGTTGTTTTTGGAAGAGAAGGCTTTCAGTAAGAGAAGAGGGAGAAGGGAATTTATAAGAGAATTAGGCTAAATATGAATTGCATTCTAATTATGGAACTTTGGACTTATAGGCATATGTATCATTGTCATTAAGTATTTGTTTTCATTCATTATCCGTCAAGATCACGTTTTCGAATCTAAGAAAGGTAACTGAATAGTATGGACAATTTATATAAGTGTTTTTTACATGCAATGAATGGGCACGTATCAATTTCAAATAAAGGATGCATAATATTATTTTTATAGAATTCTAAACATGTTTTTCAAAGGGGGGTATTTATATGTTTATAAAACATGTAAATTTGGCGATTCGCTTTTTTCTAGAATTATGCGCTCTTGCATCACTATGTTATTGGGGCTTTCAATCAGAGGAAGATGTATTTGTAAAATTTATTTTTGGTATTGGCTCGCCATAGGTTTATGTTGGAAATTATATTGTTTGGAGTTACCTCGGTTGCTCTATATGTTGTTGATCAAACAATCATAGCTATTATTCTTATAATGGTATTTATAGGAAACAATGATTTTTCAGCAGTATCTGTATAAAATCATATGTCATGTAGTCTCATACTGTATTTTAATGCTAAGTTTCTTCACGAAAGAAACTTAGCATTATTTGACTTTACTAATAGGAGAGAAATGGCAGTGTTAAAAATGGCAAACTTAAAAAAGCATTATTTAAAATGTAGGAGTGACGAAATATGGATAAATTTAAATGTTTTAAATTTTGGGATTTTGTTGTTTTATAGTACATTAACAAGAGGTATTAGTTTTATAGAGAGGGTGAGGAAATGATAGATACAGCAGATGCTTTAATAAGTAATCGTACGTACACAGAAGAAGAGAAACAAAAGTTATATAAAAGAACGTTAATAATCGTAAGCATTTCACAAATGTTTGGTGGGACGGGGTTAGCTGCTGGAATTACAGTAGGTGCACTTCTTGCACAGCAAATGATTGGAACGGATGCATTTGCAGGATTACCGGCTGCTATGTTTACGTTGGGATCTGCGGTAGCGGCTTTCATAGTAGGAAAGCTTTCGCAACGATATGGACGCCGAGTAGGGCTTACAACAGGTTTTATGATAGGTGGACTTGGGGCTATAGGTGTTGTAATGGCAGCTTTAACAAATAGTATTATTCTTTTACTAGTCTCTTTACTCATATATGGTGCGGGTACAGCGACGAATTTACAAGCTCGTTATGCTGGTACAGATTTAGCGGATAAGAAGCAACGAGCAACCGCTGTTAGTATTACGATGGTAATGACGACTTTTGGTGCAGTTGCAGGACCGAATTTAGTAGGCGTAATGGGAGATTTTGCCCATTCAATTGGAATTCCTAACCTTGCAGGTCCGTTCATATTATCAGCAGGAGCTTTTATATTTGCGGGTCTTGTCCTTTTTGTTATGCTTCGTCCAGATCCGTTAATTATTGCTAACATAATAGAAACATATAAGCAAGAACATACATATAAAGGGAATTCGGTAACAAATGAAATGGTAGAAAATAAACGGAGCATTACCGTTGGAGCAATTGTTATGATACTCACTCAAGTAGTTATGGTTGCGATTATGACTATGACCCCAGTTCATATGGGACACCACGGTCATGGTTTAAGTGCAGTAGGGCTTGTAATCGGTTTTCACGTAGGTGCAATGTACCTCCCATCGCTCGTTACAGGAATATTAATTGATAAGATTGGCCGAACAGCAATGAGTATTGCTGGTGGAGTGATTTTACTAGCAGCTGGTATACTAGCTGCGATAGCACCGAGTGACTCTTTAATACTATTGATTGTTGCTCTTTCTTTACTTGGCTTAGGATGGAACCTCGGTTTAATAAGTGGTACTGCTCAAATTGTCGATTCAACTATACCTTCCACACGTGCAAAAACACAAGGAAAAATAGATGTGTTTATTGCGTTAGCAGGAGCTTCTGGTGGAGCGATGTCAGGTATGGTAGTAGCGAATTCGAGTTATGCGGCATTATCATTAGCTGGTGGGGTATTAGCCTTTATGCTTATTCCTGTTGTGATATGGTCTCGGAAAGCTTAAAAATATAAATATATCAAAAAGAAAGGGAATTAAAATAGCCTTTTCTTTTTTGTTTTAGTTCAAGTATTTATTATTTCGGATTTTCGAAACAGATAGAAATATTTATTAAACTAATAATCACTAATGCAGTCAATATCTTCTAAGTTTTTCTTATATGTTGTACACAAATTTTCAATTGCTTCAATGGCTAAGTGAGAGGAGTATTCGTCTTCTCTAGCAATTCTTCTTTCCTTCATTCCTGTTCTTTGTACAATCCATTCATCATTCGTATTTACCATCTTTTCTAAATCGATATTAGATAATATTTGATTTGGAACATAAGTACCAATTGCAGTAATGCGAGATTTAGAATTCATAAGAACATCTCCTAAAATTTTATAACTTAATACTAGTACTAGGTTATAATTTTGTCAAACTAAAATTTTGAAAATTTAAAATTAATATATATTAATTACCGAAGAGGAAATCAATAGTTGGTGTGAAAACAATATATAGGTAGTGAAAAAAGTGACGACGAAGGGATTTGATTTCTTTGAAAAGAATTACTTATTTGTTTTGTTTCATATTTATTTTATTACATGGGTCAGAGAAATCTTATGCGTGTGATTGTATTAACATATCATCAGAAGAAGCATTTCGAAAAAATGATGTAGTGTTCGAAGGGAAAGTGTTAGAAGTTCAAAATGATAGTAGTGCAGGAGCAGCGGTATTATTTGAAATAAAGAAAATTTGGAAAGGGACAAGCTCTTCGCAAATTATTATATATACAGGTGGCGGCAGTTGCGCGTTTCCTTTTACAGAAGGAGGAGAATATATTGTGTTTTCTTCTCGAAGTGAGGGAGAGAAACAGCTTCATACATCAAGTTGTAGTGGGACGAAGCGATTAGATGAAGCTGGGGATGAAAAAGTGTCTTTAAATCATATTGCGAAGGCGACTATTCCGACGAAAAAAGAGAATTTAATAGAGGATATGCCAAATCATTTTCATGTAATACACATTGCTATTTTTCTGATAGGAACGGTATTTGTAATAGGTGTATTTATTTTGTTTATGAGAAAAGTTCGCAAAAAATGACGATTTAAGTAAAAATATAAAGATTTTCTTTCAAGGTGTATAGGTCGTTAAACCTTGTGAAAGCAAATTACTTATGCTACACTTTATGTAACTTAAAATGAACGGAGGGGCTTCTTTTGATCTTAATCAGATTACGTCTCAATACTTTGTGCCAATAATTGAATAGTGCTCAAAGGCTCTGGCTGTGTACAGAGTGAACGGGATTGGTCTGCCTATTTTAAAGGAACCCTTTTATTAAGCTTATATGTGAAAAAGAGGGAGGGACGAACACGCCCTCTTTTTGTTTTACCTTTATAAATAGAATGGGATAGTATAGGTGAACACTTGTTGTGGGTACGTATGTTATCTTGGGACTTTTTGACTATGAAATAGGATGAAAGCGTAGCTTTTTTCTATCTCTTTGGTGAACCCTTATCCGTTTACGAAAGCACAGGCAGTGACCTGTGTTTTTTATTTGCGTAATCGAAATGGAGGAATAAATATATGGAAGAATTATTACAAAGAGCAGTTTTAGTTGGTGTGAATTTAGGAAATGAAAGTGATTTTTCCTATTCGATGGAAGAGTTAGAAAATCTCGCGGAAGCTTGTGATGTGGAAGTAATTGGTCAAGTGACGCAAAATTTACAACGAGTAAATCCATCACATTATATTGGAAAAGGAAAGATTGAAGAAGTAGCAGCTTATGTAAAAGAAATAGATGCGAATATGGTCATCTTTAATGATGAATTATCACCATCGCAAATTCGAAATTTAGAGGGAGATTTAGATTGTAAAGTTATTGATCGTACCATCTTAATTTTAGATATTTTTGCGCAACGTGCGAAAACGAAAGAAGCGCAGCTGCAAGTAGAAGTAGCACATCTTCAGTATATGATGCCTCGTTTAATCGGTCTTCGTGAATCATTAGGAAGACAGAGTGGTGGTGTTGGCACAAAAAATAAAGGTGTCGGTGAGAAAAAATTAGAGTTAGATCGTCGTAAAATCGAAGAGCAAATTTCAGTTTTAAATAAAGATTTAGAAGCGCTTGTTGCCCAGCGTCAAACGCAGCGAAAGCAACGTAAGAAAAATGAAATACCAGTTGTAGCATTAGTAGGCTATACGAACGCAGGAAAGTCAACAATGATGAATGCGATGCTTGAAATTTATAATGGTACGGAAGAAAAACAAGTATTTGAAAAAGATATGTTATTTGCGACGCTAGAGACATCTGTACGAAATATTGATTTGCCAGATAACAAATCGTTTTTATTAACGGATACAGTTGGATTTGTAAGTAAATTACCACACCATCTTGTGAAAGCGTTCCGTTCAACGTTAGAAGAAGTAGCCGAAGCAGATTTACTTATTCACGTTGTAGATTATGCGAATCCGAATTATGAACAATTAATTGATATTACAAATGAAACGCTAAAGAAAATTGGTGTGGAAAATATCCCGACGATTTATGCATATAACAAATCAGATATGGTTGATGTTGAAGTGCCGAAAGTACAAGAAGATCGCGTTCATTTATCAGCGAAGAAGCATGTTGGAATTGAAGAACTTGTAAAAATGATTCGTTCACACATATATAAAGAGTATACGAAGTGTGAAATGTTAATTCCGTATGAGCAAGGGCAGATTGTTTCTTATTTCAATACCCATGCGCATGTTATATCTACGAGTTATGAAAACGAAGGTACGAAACTAGAAATAGAATGTAAGACGAGTGATTACGAAAAGTATAAGCGTTTTGCTATTTAATAGAAAAGGCGATCCTAATGTGTTTTAGGATTGCCTTTTTCTTATTCTTTAATAGAGGCCCATTTATAAGAATAGATTCCTGCAAATGGACGAATAACAACATCTTGTACGGTTGGTCGTTCTAAATATACAAGTCCCGATTGGAAAATTGGGGCAATGGCTGCATCGTCTTCAATTAAAATTTTCTCAGCATCTTGGAACGCTTTCCAACGTGCTGGTAAATCAGTTGCTAAAGTAGAGCTCGTTTTTTCAATTAACTCGTCGTACTGTTTGTTTGAATAACTCATTTTATTAAAGGGTCCATCTGTGACGAACATATTTAAAAATGTTGAAGGGTCAGGATAGTCTGGTCCCCATGTAGAAAGTGAAATTTCAAAGTCACCGTTTCCTTCACGATCTAGAAATGCTTTTACTGGAAGTGGTTGTAATGTAATTTTTAATCCAGGTAAGTTTTTCTCGAGTTCTCCTTTTAAAAACTCGCTAATTTTTTTATCGTTAGATTCATCCGTTGTTATGATTGAAAGAGAAGCATTTTGTAAATTTGTTTCTTTTTTCGCAGTTTCCCATAGTGTTTTTGCTTCTTTCACATTTGTTTCTACTTTTACATTACTTGTACTGCGAAAATCTTTATTGTTAGGACCTTTTACGAACCCTTTTGGAACGAGGGCATTCGCAGGTATGGAACCGTTATTTAAAATCGTTGCTGCAATTCCTTGTTTATCAAAGGCAAGAGAAATAGCTTTTCGGGCATTTTTGTTTGCTAATAAAGGATTTTTTTGACTAAATCGGAAAAATGTCACGGAAGGACGCTCCATTTTCTTTAAGCTAGGGTCCTTCTGGTATTTGTCGACAAATTCTGAATTAATCGTGATACGGTCTACTTGTTTGCTTTCGAATAAATTAACAGCCGTTGAAGTATCCTTCACGATATTTACATTAATTTCATTCAATTTCACATTTTTATTATCCCAGTAGTTCGGGTTCTTCGTCATTTTGTAACTCGTATCATGTTTCCATTCACTTAATTGGAAAGGTCCGTTATACACTACATTTGCAGCTTCAAGTCCATAATTTTTTCCTTGTGCTTCTACAATCTTTTGGTTTTGAGGATAAAATGTCGCAAATCCCATTAAACCTAAAAAGTAGGGTACAGGGTGCTCTAACTGTACTTCTAACGTGTTATCGTCAATTGCTTTTACACCGAATGAATCGATTGGCAATTCTTTTTTATTTATTTTTTCAGCATTTTTAATATCAAACATAATGTGTGCGTATTCAGAAGCGGTTTCCGGATTTACGGCGCGCTTCCATGCGTATTCAAAATCGTGAGCAGTAACTGGATCACCATTTGACCATTTTGAATTGTGTAATTTAAATGTGTATGTTTTTCCGTCTTCACTTAGTTTGTATGATTCAGCAGCCGCAGGAACCGGTTTGTTATCAGGTCCAGGCATATATAATCCTTCCATTACGTTGTTTAAAGCAGCGTAAGAAAACCCATCGGTTGCGATAGATGAATCGAGTGTAGAAATTTCCCCAAATTCTACAATGTTTAATACTTTCTTTGAAGATTCCTTTTTCTTTTCTCCGGAAGTTGTTGCCTCTTGTTTTTGACCACATGCTGTTAAAAACATAGATAATGTGATTGAGAGTGCAACGATTCCTTTCGTTTTTTTCTTCATAGTTGTCATCCTTTCCTTCATCTCTGCCTTAGTATAAAAGAAAATATAGAAAATTTCTATAAATAAATCCGATAAAACATATAGAAAAAATACATTTTTGTAAGAAGTTGTATTTCTGGAAAAAGAAACAAAACCAGTATAGAATAGAAATGTTTTAAAACTCAGAATTTATTACACTTACTGTAATAAATATATATTTTGTACAGGAAGGGGAGATTCATATATGCAGGCAGTTTCACAAAAAAATATAGTAGAAACACCGACAATATATCGAATTTTATTTGCGATTAGCTTCGGACATTTTCTAAATGATTCGATGCAAGCAGTTGTGCCAGCGTTGTTTCCTATTTTGGAAAAAACGATGAATTTATCCTATATGCAAGTAGGGTGGATTGCGTTTGCGTTAAATATGACGTCATCGATTATGCAGCCGTTTTTTGGTATGTATTCAGACAAGAAGCCGTCGCCATTTTTATTACCGCTCGGTATGTTTTCAAGTATGCTTGGGATGATTGGACTCGCATTTGCACCGAACTTTATTATTGTAATTATTTCTGTTTTATTTATTGGATTAGGTTCCGCGGTCTTCCATCCAGAAGGCGCCCGTGTTGCTTATATGGCGGCGGGTGTAAAACGGGGGTTAGCACAAGCAATTTATCAAGTAGGAGGAAATACAGGGAATTCTCTAGCCCCTATTTTTACAGCATTAATTTTTGTTCCTCTTGGTCAAATTGGTTCTTTAGGTTTTACAGCCTTTGCAGCAGTAGGGATTGTATTACTAATTTTCGTATCAAATTGGTACAAAAATGAATTAGTGACTGGTGCTGTAAGAAGGAAAAAGAGAGCTGCGCTTGAGGCGGAAAATGCAATTGTAAGTAGGCACATTAAATTCGTTATAATACTTCTTGTTTTTCTAACATTTGTACGTTCTTGGTACGGTGCAGGTATCGGGAATTTTTATCAATTTTACTTAATTGAGCATTACGGTTTATCTATAAAAAATGCACAGTATTTCGTATTTGCATTTATGATTGCTGGTGTATTAGGTACTTTCTTCGGTGGACCGTTAGCAGATCGATTTGGTAAGAAGAATATTATCGTATTTTCAATGCTAGGGTCGGCGCCACTCGCACTATTATTACCCCATGTTTCGCTCGTGTGGGTTGTACCGTTATTTTTATGTATCGGCTTTATTAGTTCAAGTAGTTTTAGTGTAATTGTTGTATATGCACAAGAACTTGTACCTGGAAAAGTAGGGATGGTATCAGGACTAATTGTAGGTCTTGCGTTTGGACTTGGAGCCTTAGGGGCTGTAGTTCTTGGGAAATTAGCTGATATATATAGTCTACAATTTATTATGATATTATGT
This sequence comes from Bacillus cereus, assembly GCA_002578045.1. GTDB lineage: Bacteria > Bacillota > Bacilli > Bacillales > Bacillaceae_G > Bacillus_A > Bacillus_A cereus_AK. The sequence goes on along the minus strand of NUMR01000027.1, from coordinate 70,453 downwards.
AGTTGTCTACCATTAATTGGACTTACTTCATGGTTACTACCAAATGATAAGAAAACGATAGAATAGGAGATGCACTATGAAATTGTGTGAGAACGTTACAGAATTAATAGGAGATACACCTGTCGTTCAATTATCTAAATTTGTTCCAGAAGACGCAGCTGATGTGTATGTGAAACTAGAAATGTTTAATCCGTCACGCAGTGTAAAAGACCGTGCTGCTTATAATTTACTTCACGTTGCTGAGGAGAATGCTCTCATAAAACCAGGGGATACAATTATTGAACCGACGAGTGGGAACACAGGAATTGGTCTAGCGATGAATGCAGCTGCTAAAGGCTATAAAGCAATTTTAATAATGCCAGATAATATGTCAAAAGAGCGAATTAATTTATTGAAAGCATACGGAGCAGAAGTAGTTTTGACACCGGCAGAACAAAGAATGCCAGGAGCAATTGCGAAGGCGTTAGAACTGCAAAAGCAAATACCAAATAGTTTCATTCCGCAGCAATTTGAAAACCCAGCGAATCCGAATATCCATCGGTATACGACTGCGCTTGAAATTTATGAACAAATGGATGGTGAGCTCGACGCTTTTGTAGCAACGGCTGGGACTGGTGGGACAATTACAGGAACAGGTGAAACGTTAAAAGAAAAACTACCCAACCTATATATTGCAGTAGTAGAACCGAAAGGATCTCCCGTTTTATCTGGTGGTGTTCCAGGTCCACATAAACTAGTAGGAACAAGTCCAGGATTTATACCGAAAAACTTAAATACAGAAGTGTATAACGAAATTATTCAAATTGCAGATGAAGAGGCATTAACGACGATGAGAAGCTTAGCAAGACAAGAAGGTTTATTAGTCGGGCCATCTTCAGGAGCATCTGTTTACGCCGCAATTATGATAGCGAAGCGTTTAGGCGTTGGCAAAAAAGTTTTATGCATTGCACCAGATACAGGTGAACGTTATTTAAGTATGGGGCTATTTGAATAAAAATAATAGAAACCCCTTAATAGTGAAATAGCCACTATTAAGGGGTTTGTTTTAAGTTATTAAGAGGAGAGAAGGATAATGAAACTATTAAAACCAACACGTGAATATAGTGAACAAATTATGGAGTATCAGAAGGTATTTTCATATGCAGGGGAACAACCACACGGTAGTAGTTCTTTACAAAATTTTGCTTCTCTTGATGAATGGTTTGAAAAAGTGAATATACAAGAAGTAGGAGAAAACTTACCATCTAATCGAGTGCCATCTAGTCAGTTTTTAAGTTTTGAAAAAGGGGAACTTATAGGTTTTGTGAATATTAGACATCGATTAAATCCAGAATTATTGCTGGAAAGTGGGCATATCGGTTATAGTGTCCATCCGAAGAAACGTCGCCAAGGTTATGCGACAAAACAATTGAAACTTGCATTAGGTGAAGCACGAAAGTTAGAATTGCAGAAAGTGTTAATAACTTGTGATAAATCGAATGTCGGCTCTGCAAAAACGATTCAAAAGGTTGGCGGTATGTTAGAAGATGAAGTGGTTTCTTCGCATACTGGTGAAATTGTTCAGCGTTATTGGGTAGAAATATGATTTAGTGGGAATTTGAAAAGATAATATAATGTATAATATCGGAATAGATAAATATAAAAAGAGAAGGGTATAGTTATAGGGGGAAATGAAATGGAATTAAAAGAGAAAGCGATAGAAATGTCAGAGGTTTATAGACAAAATCCTTTCCTCCTACTCGTGCTGTCTTGCATTCATCGTATACTACTATAAACCTGCTAGAGAAGTTAAGACAGTATAAACCATAAATGTTCTAATACTATTCATACAAAAGTCATATTTTTAATTTTTGAATAGAATGTAGTACATAAAAATTCAAAATATGAGTTGACACTATTTTTAATGTATGATAAAAATGATAGTAATCAATTCGGAAAAAATATTTGGGCAATGAAAGGGTATAGTAGTGAATATCTCCCTATTTCAGAGAGCTGATGGTTGGTGTGAATCAGTATATAGATTATTCATGAAGTTCGTCCTGGAGCATCTTTCATAAATCTTACATTGTGAGGAAATGAAAGACGGTAGTGCATACCGTTATCAAATAAAGTGGTGAAAATTTTTTTCACAACTAGGGTGGTACCGCGATATATATCGTCCCTACGTATGTACGTAGGGGCGTTTTTTATTTAGGTCTTACTTAGTTGTGTTTTCATAACTAGGGTGGTACCGCGATATTTTATCGTCCCTACGTATGTACGTAGGGGCGTTTTTTTATCCCGCTATTT
>NUMR01000027.1:0-68147 GCA_002578045.1 Bacillus cereus | reverse complement strand
TAATCAGTGGGGGATGAACACTCCCCACTGATTAAAGTTTCACTTTATTAGGGAGGAAGAGAGTGTATTAGAAAAGAGTATGGATAGAACAATATAAATACCGAATTGTAACAATGAAAGGATACAGAGAGGAGATTAACAAATGAATTCACAGCAATGGACATCAAAATTCGGTTTCATATTAGCTGCAGCGGGTTCGGCAATTGGACTAGGGGCAATTTGGAAGTTCCCGTATATGGCTGGTATTGGAGGAGGAGGAGCGTTCTTCCTTATTTTCATCGGGTTCACACTATTAATTGGATTACCGCTATTATTAGCTGAATTTGTTATCGGAAGAAGTACACAAAAAGAGGCCGTGGATGCGTACAGAGAAATTGCACCGAAAACGTTATGGCCGTGGTTAGGTAAATTAGGAATTGTAACATGTTTCATATTACTTTCTTTCTACAGTGTTGTCGGAGGTTGGATTTTATTATACTTATGGAATGCAATTACAGGTAGACTATGGGAAGGAAATGGGGCGTACGAAGCTACGTTCGGCGAAATCATTTCCAATCCGTATTTAGCAGTTGGATCACAGCTATTATTCATCCTTATTACTATTTTTATCGTAAGTAAAGGCGTGCAAAATGGTGTTGAAAAAGTAAATAAATATTTCATGCCGGCACTATTCGTTTTATTCTTTGTATTAATCGTTCGTGCACTTACATTAGACGGTGCTGGAGAAGGGGTGCGTTTCTTCTTACAACCTGATTTCTCAAATGTGACGTCAGAAATTATTTTATATGCGATGGGGCAATCGTTCTTCTCACTATCTGTCGGTGTAGCCGTTATGGTAACGTATAGCTCATACTTACCGAAAGAAGAAAGTTTACCGCGTTCAGCATTTTCTATCGTTGCTTTGACGCTCGTTATTACTTTACTTGCAGGACTTGCAATTTTTCCAGTTGTGTTCGCATTTGGAATGGAACCATCTCAAGGACCGGGACTATTATTTATCGTATTGCCAGCTATTTTCAGTAAAATGGCGTTCGGAAAATTATTTTTCATCGTTTTCTTATTACTATTCTTCTTTGCTACTATTACATCAGCAATTTCGATGTTAGAAATTAGCGTTGCGTCTTTAACAGCAAAAGGTAAAGGGAAACGTGAAAAAATGGCTTTAATCGTTGGATTATTAATCTTTGTTGTTGGAGTACCATCAGCATTATCATTCGGTATATTAAGTGATCTGAAGATATTTGGAAAGACTGTGTTTGATCTAGCGGACTATGCAGTAAGTAACGTATTAATGCCACTTGGTGTATTATTAGTTTCCATCTTTGTTCCATTAAAAATGAAAAAAGATGTACTAATGAAAGAGCTTGGTGTAAGTAAAAATAAAGGCTATAAACTATTCGTATTATGGCTATTCTTACTTCGCTATATCGCACCAATCGCAATTATTATTGTATTCTTAAATGTACTTGGAATTATTTAATGAGAAAGGTAGCGTATCGTGGTATGATACGCTACCTTTTTTATCCCGCTATTTNNAAAATTCGGCGAATGCGAGGAAGTTAGGTGGGAGATAACTGCCCGTAAAAGCCCGATTGGTGTGGGCTAATCATCAGTGGGGGATGGACAAAACCCCCACTGATTACAGTTTCACTTTATTTTGTCCTTTTTTGCAGTGCATTTACTGTTGCGAATTGATATCCTTTTTTAGATAAAGAATCTAAAATACCTTCAATGGTCTGTAAATTTTCATTAGATTCATCATACATAGAGTGTAATAAAATGATAGAACCTGGTTTTACATTTTTATTAACGTAGTCAATTTTATCAGCCGGAGATTTATAAAAAGTGTCAGGTTCGAGATCCCATGTAATTGTTTCGATATTGTTTTTATTTAAATAATAGGGCAGTCCTATTAGCTTCTTACCGTTAGGTGGCCTAAAATCAATTTCACCGGTAAATCCTGTTTGGCGGATTAATGAATTCGTTTTTTCTATTTCTTCTTTAAAAAAAGAAGGTGTTTTAAAAACCATTCTTTTATGAGAATATGTATGGTTTCCAAGTTGATGTCCTGATTGAACAATTGCTTTTCCTAATGATAAATTATTTTCTAATTCGTTTCCGATAACAAAGAAAGTAGCTTTCGCATTGTACTTATCTAAAAGTGGTAATATTCGTTCGATATTTTTGGTAGGACCATCATCAAAAGTTAATGCAATCACCTTTTCATTCGTCTCAACGCGATTGGTAAGATCTCCAAATAATTGAAAACTTCTTGCGTTCATCAATTTGTATGTTCCGAATAAAGCTATAGTAATAATGAATATTGTAACTATTGTAATGATTATTCTCTTCTTCATCGCGCAACCTCACTATATTTTTTGATTCGATTAAAAAATATTATATCAAACTGTGTAACTTGTTGCTTCAAAAATTATGAAGATGCAAGGAAGGGGGATTTATCATATAATAAAATACAAAAGGTATATTAGGAGGTGTTTATATGGCGATTATAATTCAATTGCCAGACACTGCAACGTCTCATGCAAAGCCAAATATGGAAATGGCGATACTTTGCGTGAGGTAGACAAGTAATATACAATCGCCTAAATGAGCTCGTATCATTTTTTTATTTGGCTTTGCACCTTATTGAAATGAACCATAAAAAATAAGGGGCGAGCAGAAATGAAATACGTAAAAGCTAAGGCTGTTTTACCAGAAAGTTTAATTACTGAAATTCAAAAGTATATACAAGGTGAAACAATTTATATTCCAAAACAAGAAACAAAACATTATAAATGGGGTACACAATCTGGCGGAAGAAAACAACTGAATGAAAGAAATAAAGCAATTAAAGAAGCATTTAAAAGCGGAATTGCTATTCATCAACTTGCAGAAGAGTATTTTCTTTCCGGAGAAACGATTAAAAAGATTGTGTATTCTAAGTGAATAAAAGTGAAAGAGTCTGGTTCAAATATTATTTTGAATCAGGCTCTTTTTGCTTTGTATCTATTGAGTGTGAATGGGCATGATAATAGCAACGATGTGCCGTTTTTTTACTAAATCGGATACATAGCATTTGAGTGAAAAGCAGAAAGGTGAACATATATGAATCATATTGGACAAATAACGATAGAGCTTTTAATTGGTTTTTTTGTTCTATTAATTGCTACAAAAATATTAGGGAAAACACAAATATCTCAGCTAACACCCTTTGATTTTATTTCTGCTATCGTCCTTGGTGAGCTTATTGGAAATTCAATATACGATCCTAAAATTAAAGTGTGGTCTATTTTATATGCAGTATTTGTTTGGGTGATATTAATTTACACAATAGAAATGATAACGCAAAAAATAAGAGGAACAAGAAGGTTTTTTGAAGGGTATCCTTCTATTATTATTCGCAATGGGTATATTGATCGAGAACAATTAAGTGTAAATCATTTGGATATTAACCAATTACAACAAATGTTAAGGCAACAAAAAGATATATTTTCAATCCGAGAAGTTGAGTATATGATATTGGAACCAAACGGAAACATAAGTGTATTGAAAAAAAGTAAATATAAATCTCCCACTATAAATGATTTAAGTTTAAAACATAAGCCTGTATACTTACCTATTTCATTAATTAGTGATGGAAAAGTAGTGAAGGATAATTTGAGGGAAGCAGGTTTTGATGAAGGATGGCTTTATAAACAACTAAAACCAAAAGGGATTACTAAATTTGAGGATGTACTATATGCGGAATGGAAAACAGATGAAGGCTTCTTTTGTCAGGAAATGAATCGGTAGGAAATAATCGGTGTATTAAAAAAGGATTATAAATTCTATGTTAGTAATCTTTTTGAAAGGTGTATATTTATGTAATGTTCATTTCTAAATTATCTTTTACATATCAAAAAACTGAATCATTGTATACAATAAAACTAGATCAACAATTTGTATGGAGTGATAAAGATGGAAGCTTTTATTAGAAGTGATCAATATAATTTTATAAAATCACAAGCTTATATTTTAGCAAATGGGCATGCAACAGCAAATGATAGAGGTGTAATTGCGGCATTAAAATCGCTCGCTATGGAGAAGGTAATCGGTGTTTTTGAAAATTTAAATGCGGAACAAAAGAAACTAATTGATACAGTATTAGAAGTTGAAAATAGAGAAGATGCAGAAGCGTTTGTATTTAAAATAAATCCGTATGTAATTCCGTTTCAGGAAGTTACAGCACAAACATTAAAAAAATTATTTCCTAAGGCGAAAAAATTAAAGCTTCCTGATATGGAAGGACTGGATATGAAGGAATTATCTTATTTAAGCTGGATTGACAAGGGATCAAGCAGGAAATTTATTATAGCGAAAAATGATGAAAATAAGTTTGTTGGTCTGCAAGGAACATTTCAAAGTTTAAATAAAAAAAGCATTTGTTCATTATGTCATGGGCATGAAGAAGTAGGAATGTTTTTAGTTGAAATAAAAGGTGATGTACCAGGAACTTTCGTTAAAAAGGGAAATTATATTTGCAAAGATGGTGTAGCTTGTAATCAGAATATGAAATCGCTTGATAAATTACAGGATTTTATTGAGAGATTGAAGAATTAAAAAGTTTTTACTTTCTTTACCCGATGTTTTACTTGTATGTATCGTTCTCTACATAACATACACAACTTCTCTTAGTTTTGGATAGATGTTATTAATTGCGATTGCAATCGAAATAGTTAGTGGCCTTGTTATAAGAATATGCACGGATGTATTCACGTTCAGCAAATGGACGATCAAATAAAGGAAAACTTGAATATGTTTAACAGCTATAAGCAGGGAATGTAAGGACTAATAAAAAGAATAGATTGAAAAACGAGATAGTACTTTGGACATTAACAGCGATCGTTCTTTTCATTGTATGGTATTTTTTTTTCAAAGATAAAAACGCATCGCACTTTGAAAAGAAAGTACGATGCGCTTTTATTATTTTTTCTTCCAATTTTTTCTAATGAAATCTTCACGACCAGATTCTTTGCGCTCTAAAGCATACTTTTCGGGGTTCTTTTTATAAAAGTGTTGATGGCATTCTTCGGCCTCATAAAAAGGTGCAGCAGGACGAATTTCAGTTACGATTGGATCTTTAAACATACCGCTTTCTGCAAGAATTTGTTTAGATTTTTCAGCAAGTTCTTTTTGTGTCTCATTATGATAAAAAATTGCTGTGCGGTAAGAGGGGCCACGATCGAAAAATTGTCCACCATCATCAGTTGGATCGATTTGTGGCCAATATAAATCTAATAATTTTTGATATGGAAAAATAGAAGGATCGAATGTAATTTGTACAACTTCTAAATGACCAGATGTTCCAGCCTTTACTTGTTCGTATGTTGGATTTGCGATATGACCCCCTGCATAACCAGAAATAACTTTTTGAATACCAGGAAGCTCATCAAACGGCTTTACCATGCACCAAAAGCATCCACCTGCGAAGGTTGCGGGTTCGTATGTTTTTTCAGACATGTTTGTAATCCTCCTAAATATATATGTTTTATATAGTATTATACAAAAAATACCGCGCAATAAAAAAGATTCGAAAATATATGTATTATTAAAAATTTTTAAAAAATGTGTTGACAATGAAAAGAACAACGTCCTATAATACGTTTAATAAATAAAAGTCAATTGAGAATTTTCTAACTTTATATTTTGTATATGCAAAGAAGAGGAAAGTAGATGATTATGATTGTTTTAGAGAGCTACTCCTAGGCTGTGAGAGTAGTAACAATCGAATCATTGAAGATCACCTTGGAGCATCGCTTGCGAAAGGGAAACTGAGTAGAGAGCGGCGGCATCGTCTCCGGTAAAAGGACAGGGGTCTGATTGGACCTGCAGAGCTTATATTTCGTGAGAAGTGTAAGGAAGCTGAGTGGTAACGCGAAACTCTCGCCTCAGCAATCNNGATTGCTGAGGCGAGAGTTTTTATTTTAAACAATAGAATAAAAGAATGTGAGAAAGAGGGGAATAAATAATATAGATTGTTGCAGAGAACTGCCCCAAGGTTGTGAGGGTGGTAACAATTGAACCATTGAAGATCACCTCGGAGCACTACTTTTGAAAACTAGTAAAAAGTAGCGAAGTTGTTTCCGATAAAAAACAAAAGTCTAATTGGACTTACAGAGCTTATATTTCGTGAGAAGTGTAAGAAAGCTGAGTGGTACCACGATTCCCTCGTCTCAGTAATGAATGCAATGAAACTAACAGCAATTTGTACAGAAAATGAAGCGACCTTACTCGTCAGTCAGCTGAAAAAATGAATCAACGTATTACAAGTAAACAAATGATAAGGAGTGTACAGAATATGAAAACGTATTATGAGCAAGATGCAAATTTAAAACTATTAAAAGAGAAAACTGTAGCGGTAATTGGTTATGGCTCACAAGGTCATGCACAAGCACAAAATTTACGTGATTCTGGTGTGCAAGTTGTAGTTGGTGTTCGTCCTGGTAAGTCATATGAAGTAGCAAAAGCAGATGGATTTGAAGTAATGTCTGTTTCAGAAGCGGTTCGAACCGCACAAGTTGTACAAATGTTATTACCGGATGAACAACAAGCGTATGTTTATAAAACAGAAGTAGAAGAGAATCTTTGTGAAGGACAAATGTTACTTTTCTCACATGGCTTTAATATTCACTTCGGACAAATTAATCCGCCAAGTTATGTAGACGTAGCGATGGTCGCGCCAAAAAGTCCAGGTCATCTCGTTCGTCGTGTATTTCAAGAAGGGAATGGTGTTCCAGCATTAGTCGCAGTACATCAAGATGCAACAGGAACAGCGTTACATGTAGCACTTGCGTATGCAAAAGGAGTAGGTTGTACACGTGCAGGTGTCATTGAAACGACATTCCAAGAAGAAACAGAGACAGACTTATTCGGTGAGCAAGCAGTACTTTGCGGAGGGGTAACTGCACTTGTGAAAGCTGGTTTTGAAACGTTAACGGAAGGTGGGTACCGTCCTGAAATTGCATACTTTGAATGTTTGCATGAATTAAAATTAATTGTTGATTTAATGTACGAAGGTGGATTGACGAGCATGCGTCATTCTATTTCAGATACGGCAGAGTTTGGAGATTATGTAACAGGATCGAGAATTGTTACAGATGAAACGAAGAAGGAAATGAAACGTGTTCTTGCGGAAATTCAGCAAGGGGAATTTGCGAAGAAATGGATTTTAGAAAATCAAGCTGGGCGTCCAACATATAATGCGATGAAAAAAGCAGAACAAAATCATCAGTTAGAAAAAGTAGGAGCTGAGCTTCGTGAAATGATGAGCTGGATTAAGGAACCAGAAAAGAAAACGTTAGTAAAGAAATAGATTGAGAGATTAAAAATACGTAAAAGGGGATTTGACAAGATGAGAAGTGACATGATTAAAAAAGGTTTTGATAAAGCACCGCATCGTAGTTTATTAAAAGCAACTGGTTTGAAAGATGAAGATTTTGATAAACCTTTTATAGCAATTTGTAATTCTTTTATTGAAATTATTCCAGGGCATAAACACTTGAACGAGTTTGGGAAACTTGTAAAAGAAGCAGTGCGTGCGGCAGGCATGGTGCCATTTGAATTTAATACAATTGGAGTAGATGATGGTATAGCGATGGGGCATATTGGTATGCGTTATTCCCTTCCAAGTCGTGAAATTATTGCAGATTCTGTAGAAACGGTTGTAAATGCGCACTGGTTTGACGGGATGATTTGTATCCCAAACTGTGACAAAATTACACCAGGTATGATGATGGCGTCTCTTCGTATTAACATTCCAACTGTATTTGTTTCAGGGGGGCCGATGGCAGCGGGGAAAACTTCTAAAGGAGATGTTGTTGACCTCAGTTCTGTTTTCGAAGGGGTAGGAGCTTATCAATCTGGGAAAATTTCAGAAGAAGAATTAAAGGATATCGAAGATCATGGCTGTCCATCTTGTGGATCTTGTTCTGGCATGTTTACTGCGAACTCTATGAATTGCTTATGTGAAGTGTTAGGTTTAGCTCTTCCAGGTAACGGGAGTATTTTAGCAATTGATCCAAGACGTGAAGAGTTAATTAAACAAGCTGCAGAGAAATTGAAAGTTTTAATTGAGAGAGATATTAAGCCACGTGATATCGTGACAGAAGAGGCAATTGATGATGCATTCGCCCTTGATATGGCGATGGGAGGTTCAACAAATACAGTATTGCATACGCTCGCACTCGCACAAGAAGCTGGATTAGATTATGATATGAGCCGTATTGATGCTGTTTCAAGACGTGTACCTCATTTATGTAAAGTAAGTCCTGCTTCTAATTGGCATATGGAAGATATTGATCGTGCGGGCGGGATTAGTGCGATTTTGAAAGAATTAAGCCGAAAAGAAGGAGTGCTTCATCTGGATCGTATCACTGCTACAGGGCAGACGTTAAGAGAAAATATTGCTGAGGCTGAGATTCAAGATAAAGAGGTTATTCATTCTCTTGAAAATCCTCATAGCGAAGAAGGGGGCTTACGTATATTAAAAGGAAACCTTGCGAAAGATGGGGCCGTTATTAAAAGCGGGGCAACAGAGGTAAAACGATTTGAAGGCCCTTGCGTTATTTTTAATTCACAAGATGAGGCCCTTGCAGGCATTATGCTTGGAAAAGTGAAAAAAGGAGATGTAGTGGTTATTCGTTATGAAGGACCAAGAGGCGGCCCTGGTATGCCGGAAATGTTAGCCCCGACGTCAGCGATTGCTGGCATGGGATTAGGAGCTGATGTTGCACTATTAACGGATGGACGTTTCTCTGGGGCTTCACGTGGTATTTCGGTAGGACATATTTCACCGGAAGCAGCTGCAGGTGGAACGATCGCTCTTCTTGAGCAAGGAGATATAGTTTGTATTGATGTGGAAGAACGTTTGTTAGAAGTAAGGGTGAGTGATGAGGAATTAGAGAAACGTAGAAAAGAATGGAAACGACCAGAACCGAAAGTGAAGACTGGCTGGCTTGGACGATACGCACAAATGGTAACATCGGCGAATACAGGTGCAGTTCTAAAGGTGCCAAATTTTGATTGAGTCAATACAAAAGAGATAAGGAGGATAGAAAATGGTACAGAAAGTAAAGGAGAGAGTGAAAATTGAAGATATCTTAATGGCTCATAATTGCATGAAAGATATCGTTATGAAAACACCGTTACAACGAGATGCGGTTTTATCTGAGAAATATGAATGTGATGTTTACGTGAAACGAGAAGATTTACAATTGATTCGCTCTTTCAAAATTCGGGGTGCGTACAATTTGATTCAAAGTTTACCGAAAGAAAAGTTACAAAACGGTGTTGTTTGTGCAAGTGCTGGTAATCATGCACAAGGGGTAGCTTATACATGTAAATTATTGAAGATTCCGTCAAAAATTTTCATGCCAACAACGACACCTAAGCAAAAGGTATCACAAGTTCAATTTTTCGGCGGTGATTTTGCAGAAATTGTATTAGTTGGTGATACATTTGATAGCTCTTTCCAAGAAGCACAGCGCTATTGTGAAGAAAATAGGATGACGTTTGTTCATCCGTTTGATGATCCGTATGTCGTTGCTGGTCAAGGGACTGTCGCAGTTGAAATTATGCATGATATGGAAAAATCGGTTGATTATATCTTTGCAGCAATCGGCGGCGGTGGATTAGCATCAGGTATTGGTACATATGTAAAAGGTGTTAGTCCTGCTACAAAGGTTATTGGTGTAGAACCAATGGGAGCTGCATCTATGAAAGAGGCTTTTCTTCAAAACGAAAATGTCGCATTAGAGAAAATAGATAGTTTTGTTGACGGGGCAGCTGTAAAAAAGGTAGGGAAGTTAACATTTGAAACTTGTAAAGATGTCATTGATGATATTGTTTTAGTACCAGAGGGGAAGGTTTGTACGACGATTTTAGAACTGTATAAGAAAAATGCAATTGTAGCTGAACCTGCTGGTGCGCTTTCTATTGCAGCACTCGATCTATACAAAAATGAAATAAAAGGAAAAACAGTTGTGTGTACGTTAAGTGGAGGGAATAATGATATTGATAGAATGCAAGAAATGAAGGAACGTTCTCTCATTTATGAAGGACTAAAACATTATTTCATCATTGAATTCCCGCAGCGTTCGGGAGCACTAAGAGAGTTTCTTGATAAGGGATTAGGGCCAGAGGATGATATTACTCGATTTGAGTACATTAAGAAACATAATAAAGAAAATGGTCCAGCGCTAGTCGGTGTAGAATTAAAACATAAAGAAGATTATGAGCAATTAATTAGTCGTTTTAAAGAAAATAATATTCAATTTATGGAGCTTAATAAAAATCCTGTTTTGTTTGACTTGCTTATTTAATAGAAGAAAAGAGTTTACATACAATTTTATTTGAAACAAAAAAGATAGATACAAACAGAGGAAAATCTGCTTGTTCTATCTTTTTTATTCATTGAAAGTTAAACTACATACGCTCCATATTCAAGAAGGATAAAGCTAGTTAATATTATTTAACAAGGCGGTATGAAGAAATAGTATGACCTTTCCAAGCGTAATAATCTAAAATTCCTTCGTAAATCGCTTCTGCTGCAATCTGTCTGCCATGTTCAGTAGATAATTTACTATAATCAATTTCATTATCTATAAAAGCAAGCTCAGTTAATACTGCAGGCATTTCATTTTCGCGAATTACGTGAAGATCCCCGTGTTTGACACCTCTATTACGTGTTTGAAGAGCTTCTACTAAACGTTTTTGAATTTTTTCTGCTAAAATACGACTTTCCTCAACGTGAGGATTTGTTTTTTCAGATTTAGAAGATTCATAGTAATATGTTTCTGTGCCTTTCACATTACCATTATAAGCATTTGCGTGAATGCTTATAAAGATATCACCTTGGTTTTGTTTTGCAAATTTAACACGTTCTTGTAAAGAACTTTTTTGATCATGTCCCGGTCTAATATCAGACTGACGAGTTAGTAAAACTGTAAATGGTGTATGCTTTTCAAGTAATTGTTGTAGGCGAATAGAAGTGTCTAGTACGATTTTACTTTCAGGTAATCCTTTTGTAGACTTTCCAGGATCTTCGCCTCCATGTCCAGGATCAATAATAATTGTTTTGCTTTCTAATGGGTTTTTTGGGCGATGTTGCATCATATCTGTTTTTGCAGTAAGTTGAGTGGCCTCAGCGCGTGTTATAAATCTATTTGGTTGCCAACCGTTATCGGTACCATTGGAAATTTTTAAATCAATTAAAATATTGGCATATTTTTCTCCCCAATGCCCTTTTAAATCTGCAAATTTACTCTGGTCGTTATGATTTGCTGTACTTTGTAGTTTATAAGCATTTACTAGCATCGTAGCCATAGCAGCGCGAGTTACTTTTCCAGATGGATTGAAGATTCCATTACCTTCGCCTTTAATAATGCCAGCTTTTTCAGCAGCAGCAATATAAGGAGTAGCCCAATGGTTTTGTGAATCTGTAAAGGATGGTTTTGCACCAGGGTCAATTTGTATACCTAAAACTTTTGTTATAATCTTTGTGGCGGAAGCTCTGTCTAATGAATCATTTGAGCCAAAAGTTCCATCTGGGTAGCCAATTAATACTTGTTTATCAACTAAATAATTAACGGATTTCTCTGCCCATTTTGGAACATCAGGGAATTTATGAGTATCTGCAAAAATACTAGAAGAATAAGATAATAGAGCTCCTGTGAGAATTCCTGTTGCGATCAATTTGTGTTTCATAAAAAAATATGCACCTCTAACATTCTATTGTATTTATCAAATGGATTTATATATATCTATTTAAAATTTACATGTATGTGGTAACGAAGTGAAAAGCTTCAATTTCATATAACATGTAACCAATTTGATGTAATTAGTATAGTTACGGGTATATATGTACGTCAATAGAAATAACCTTACANNNNTGTAAGGTTATTTCTATTGAAGAATGTAGTGGAACAATTTGTTAGAAGATTTTAGGGATAAATGGATTTTAAATAGAGAAATGCGTATTTTTGTCGTAGATAGTTGTAATGTTTCTTTATCCCGCTATTTGCGGGCAGTAAGACTCCCGCCTCAAAATTCGGCAGATGTGAGGAAGTTAGGTGGNNCCGATTGGTGTGGGCTCATAATCAGTGGGGGATGGACAAAACCCCCACTGATTAAAGTTTCACTTTATAAAGCATATTGCTAAACTTTTTACAAAAAAGGGTGTAAAATAGGTATCTAAAGAAAGAAGGTGTGAAAATGGCCAGCTGGAAACGAAATTTAATAATTTGTTGGCTAGGTTGTTTTACCACTGCAGCCGGTATGAGTTTAGTAATTCCTTTTTTATCTTTTTATATTGAGGAATTAGGGGTGACTGGCACTTCAAGTATTGCACAGTGGTCGGGACTTGCATTTGGTATAACTTTTTTAATGGGTGCGATTGTATCACCAATATGGGGAAAACTAGGTGATATACATGGACGGAAATTGATGCTTATTCGTGCGAGCCTTGGTATGGCGATTATTATGACGCTTATGGGGTTTGTAACGGACGTGTATCAACTAGTCGCACTAAGATTCTTGATGGGGGCAGTATCTGGTTTCCTTTCAACGGCGATGACATTTATTGCAGCAGAAACTCCAAAAGAGCATTCGGGTTGGGCAATTTCTACAATTTCAACTGGTGGTGTGAGCGGCTCTTTACTTGGGCCAATACTTGGAGGGTATTTGTCGGAGTTAATTGGAATGCGTCATGTCTTTTTAGTAACGGGAGCTTTTTTATTCCTTTCCTTTCTCATCGTTTATTTCTTCTTACATGAAGAAAATTACGCAGCTCAAGCAAAAAAAACACAACCGAAAAAAGTATGGACGATGGTTCCAGCTAAGCATTTAATAATTAGTTTATTTGTAACAACATTTATTATTCAACTTGCAAATATGTCAATTCAGCCTATTATTACGTTGTACGTAAAGAATTTGGAAGGATCAGGAACATCTCATATCGAAATGATTGCAGGGGCAGTCATGTCTGCGACAGGATTAGCAGTTATTTTGGCAGCGCCAAAATTAGGAAAATTATCAGATCATATCGGTCCTCAAAAAACGTTAGTAGTAGCATTGTTTGTTGCAGGAATTATTTTTATCCCACAAGCGTTTGTAACCGCAGCTTGGCAACTATTAATTCTTCGATTTTTATTAGGTATCGCACAAGCAGGGTTATTACCTTCCGTACAAACTCTACTAAAACAACATACACCCACCCATCTTACGGGACGAATATTTGGATATAATCAGTCGTTTCAGTTTTTAGGAAATATGATTGGTCCAGTGCTCGGGGGACAAATTGCAGCTCATGCAGGCTTCCAATATGTTTTCTTCTCTACATCATCACTATTATTTATTGCGGGTATTTGGGTTTATTTTCATAATAAGAACGAAGAGGTAGCAGAGAAACAACGTTTGGAAGTTAGTTAACTAAGTGAACAAAAAGGATGAGGCAACATTTGCTTCATCCTTTTTCATTAAAATTGAAGACAAAGATAACTTAATGTACCAAGCTCATAACTACGGTGAATGACTTCTCCGTTATCCTCACCACTTTAAATGAGATGTTTTTTATGCTTTTCTATTGTAAAATGCAAGTTTTAAAATTATCTTTTGACTCTTAATCTTTAATAAGTTACTATGGTGGTAGTAACTTATATGAAGGAACTTCATAGAGTTGAAAGGGGAAATACTTTTGAAAACAACTTATGTAAATGCTACAATTGCAACGATGAATGAAGAAAATGAAGTGATAGAAAATGGATATATCATTGTAGAAAATGATCAAATTATAGATGTAAATAGCGGAGAATTCGCTAACGGTTTTGAAGTAGATGAAGTAATTGATATGAAAGGAAAGTGGATTTTACCAGGGCTTGTAAATACACATACACACGTTGTTATGAGTCTTTTGAGAGGTATTGGCGATGATATGTTATTACAGCCATGGCTTGAGACGAGAATTTGGCCACTTGAAAGTCAGTTTACTCCAGAGCTTGCGGTTGCTAGTACGGAATTAGGATTACTTGAAATGATGAAAAGTGGTACAACATCATTCTCTGATATGTTTAATCCAATTGGAGTAGATCAAGATGCAATTATGGAAACGGTATCAAGGAGTGGAATGCGAGCTGCTGTTTCAAGAACTTTATTTAGCTTTGGAATGAAAGAAGACGAAAAGAAAGCAATTGAAGAAGCTGAGAAATATGTGAAGCGTTATGGTAAGGAAAGTGGTATGTTAACTACGATGGTTGCACCGCATAGTCCATATACATGTTCCACAGAACTGTTAGAAGAGTGTGCACGTATTGCAGTAGAAAATCAAACGATGGTTCATATTCACCTTTCGGAAACAGAGCGTGAAGTACGTGATATCGAAGCACAGTACGGAAAACGCCCGATAGAATATGCAGCAAGTTGCGGATTGTTTAAACGTCCAACAGTTATTGCACACGGTGTAGTATTAAATGAAAATGAGCGTGCTTTCCTAGCGGAACATGATGTTCGAGTAGCTCATAATCCGAATAGTAATTTAAAACTAGGTTCTGGTATAGCGAATGTAAAAGCGATGCTAGAAGCAGGAATTAAAGTAGGGATTGCAACAGATAGTGTTGCGTCTAATAATAATTTAGATATGTTTGAAGAAATGCGCATTGCAACTTTATTACAAAAAGGCATTCATCAAGACGCAACAGCATTACCAGTGGAAACGGCTCTATCTCTAGCGACAAAAGGGGCTGCGGAAGTAATTGGTATGAAACAAACGGGATCACTTGAGGTTGGAAAGTGTGCCGATTTTATTACGATTGATTCGTCTAATAAACCGCATTTACAACCAGCTGATGAAGTGTTATCACACCTTGTGTATGCTGCTAGTGGAAAAGATATAAGTGATGTAATTATTAACGGTAAACGTGTCGTTTGGAATGGTGAATGTAAAACGTTAGATGAAGAGCGTATTATATTTGAAGCGGGTCGTTATAAACGAGGTTTACAAAGATAGGTATTTACATGTTGGTTGAAGAAGCTGTCCTTTTTTTGAAAAGGACAGCTTTTTTCTTGAACGAATAAATATTCAATATAATGTCGCATTTTTCTAGTGGTATTTCTGTTATAATATATAACGCTTTATAATATTTTATATTTAAGGAGAACAATTCATGAAGCGAAAAAAGAGCCATTTAATGGTAATGGCACTTGTTACATCTTTATTTATAACAGCCTGTAATAATAAAGCGAACAAAAGTGATACAGAGGCTAAAAAACAAGTATTAAATGTAACAGTATCAGAAGAAATTCCATCTCTTGATACTGTGAAAACGATGGATGGTACATCAGCGCACGTTATGCAAAACATATTTGAAGGATTATATGTGCTAGATGATCAAGATCATCCTATTCCAGCAGTAGCAAAATCGTTTAAAAGAAGTGAAGATGGTAAAAAATATATATTTGATTTGCGTAAAGATGCAAAATGGTCAAATGGGGATAATGTAACAGCAAATGATTTTATGTTTGCATGGAAACGTGCAGTTACCTCTGAAACAGCATCTCAATATGCGTACATGCTCTTTTATGTAAAAAATGCGAAAGAAATAAATAAGGGAACAATGCCTCTTGATGAACTTGGGGTTAAGGTTATAAATGATTATAAGTTAGAAGTTGAACTAGAACAGCCAATTCCATATTTTTTACAGCTGTTAGCGTTACCTATATATTTGCCACAACATGAATCATTTTTAAAAGAACAAGGAAAAAATTATGGATTGGAACCTAGTAATCTCATATATAACGGCCCATTTGTATTAGAAAAATGGAAGCATGAACAAGGGTTCCAATTAAAGAAGAATGCTACATATTGGGATAAAAAGAAAGTGAAATTAGACGAAATAAACTTTCAAATCGTAAAGGATACAATGACGGCTGTAAATTTATATGAAGCTGGCGATTTGGACCGAGTACCTATTAATTCGCAATTTGTAGACAAGTATAAAGGGAATAAGGAATTACATATGTCGAGTGATCCTGGAATTGCTATGCTACGTTTTAATGAAAAAAATAATGCGTTAGCCAATAAGAAAGTGCGTCAGTCTATCTCATTCGCATTAAATAAAGGTGATTTTGTTGCTCATTTTATTAATAACGGGGCAAAACCTGCAAATGGACTTGTACCAGTTGGTCATATAAATGAAGAGACTGGCAAAGATTTTAGAAAAGAAAACGGAGATATTTCTTCATATGATTTGCAAAATGCGAAAAAGCTTTGGGAAGAATCGAAAAAAGAACTTGGAGTAGAAGAAGTAAAACTCGAGTTTTTAACGTTCGAACAAGATAACGCAAAACGTATGACAGAATATATAAAAAGTGACTTAGAAAAGAATTTGCAAGGGTTAACGATACAAATTAAACAGCAGCCATTTAAACAAAAGTTACAATTAGAACAAACAGGTGAGTACGATATATCTATGGTAATTTGGGGACCTGACTATAAAGACCCAATTAGTTATTTAGAGCCATTTACAGCAAGTAATCCAAACAATAAAATGAGTTACTCCAATTCTCGTTACGATGAATTAATAAAGAAAGCAAAAAATGAACTTGTACTAGATCAAAAGAAAAGATGGGGAGCTTTGCAAGAAGCTGAGCGTATTCTATTAGAGGACGCTGCAATAGCACCGCTTTATCATATTGGCTCAGCGTACGTTCAAAAAGATTACGTCAAGGGAATTGAACAGCATCAATTTGGTGGTGTTTATACTTATAAGAATGCTTATATTGAGGATAACTAGAGGTAGTTATTATAAAAAAAGAAACCTTAATTCAACTTGCTATCCTTGATGTTATGATGTCTCAAATGGATGGGATTGAATTGTGTAGAAGGATTAAGAGAAACATAGTTTACCAATTATGTTTTAAGAGCAAAATTATCCGATGTAGATGAAGTAATGGGGTAGATGATTATATTGTGAAACCGTTTAGTACAATTGAATGTATTGCAAGGGTGAAAGCTCAATTAAGAAGGTATACTTTTTACGGAAGGATTACCACTATACTTTCGAACTGAAAAAGGTGCGATGATGCCGGAAAGAGGAGCATACATAAGTGGTAAGGAGAAGGAAATCATTTCGTCTAAAAAGGGTATTCCAAATTGAAATTGGAATACCCTTTTTCATTAACCTACAAATGTTTGATACAGTAAGAAAATATTTAAAACGATAACGAGTGCAGCGATTATCCAAGCGATAAATGCTGTAATACGATGGTTAACAAGTGCGCCCATTATTTTTTTATTACTTGTAAACATAATAAGTGGTACTAATGCAAAAGCAATACCAAATGATAATACAACTTGACTCATAACGAGAGCGTAAGTTGGATTTACGCCTAACGAAATAATAACGAGAGGTGGAATCATTGTTATAAATCGGCGTAAATATAACGGAATATGCATGCGAATGAATCCTTGCATAATAATGTCACCGGACATTGTACCGACAGAGGAACTTGATAAACCCGCTGATAAAAGTCCAATTCCAAATAAAGCAGCCGATACAGGACCGACTAAGTTGCTAAACTGAGTGTACGCAACATCTAAATCTTCAACGTGCAAACCGTTTTTAAAGAATAGTGCAGCAGCAACGATTAACATACTTGCATTAATTACTCCGGCAATAACCATTGCAATAATAATATCGATAAATTCGAAACGGAAAATCTTTTTCTTTTGTTCGTCAGTTGTTCCGACTACACGGTGTTGTGTTAACGCAGAATGTAAGTATATTGCATGCGGCATAACTGTCGCACCTAAAATCCCTGCTGCAAGTAATATACTGTCTACACCTTGGAATTTTGGAATAAATAGTCCTGTAAGAAGGGGACTTAATTCTGGCTTAGCATAAAAAACTTGAATCCCAAAAGCGATTACTACAATAAAAATCATCCCTGTAATAATAGCTTCTAGTGGACGAAATCCTCTACGTTGAAACTCAAGAATAATAAATGATCCGACTGCTGTAATTAAAGCGGCGGGTAGCATCGGGATACCAAATAGTAAGTAAAGCCCCAATGCAGCTCCAATAAATTCCGCCAAATCTGTAGCCATAATAACCAGTTCACCTTGTATCCATAGGCCGATAGATACAGGCTTTGGAAAGTTTTCGCGAGCTACTTCAGGTAAATTACTTCCTGTAGCAATTCCTAATTTAGCTGATAAAGTTTGGATTAATACAGCCATTAAGTTAGAAGCGAATATAACCCATAGTAGTAAATACCCATATTGTGAACCGGCCGCGATATTTGTAGCAAAGTTGCCCGGATCAATATAAGCAACGGACGCGATAAAAGCGGGTCCTAAAAATGGTAACAGTCTTTTCCAGCCTTTCGTTTCTCCACTTAAAGCTAAGTGAGCTGATTGTACAGTTGTACTTTCAGAAGGGAGATGTTCATCTTTTGTCATATCTTTGTTCATAGTAGTTTTCCCCTTTAAAATGTTAACTTGATGAAAATATTGTAAGTATTCTTATTATTTATTTCAATACATTTAAATGTACTATGTGATATTTTATTTGTAAATGAAAGATAGTACACTTCCATATTTTGATGTGAAACTGGAAACTTCCCGAAATATGTATTTTTATCTTCAAGATAATCAAGTCGAAAAAGACGAAAATCATTTTTTGGTAAGAAAGGGAACATATTTTGTTCATAACCACTTTTGAACGAAAATAGGAAAATAAATTGAAATATAGCTGTTGTTACATCTTTTTCCTTGTTTGTATTGCCCTTTACATTGTTTCCTTTCTATATAAGCTATAAAAACAACATGCCCCAATTAGCTTGAAAATAACCTCTCATTTTCACTAGATTAAGAATGAAAATTCAGCTTATTTGGCTGCAGACATGTATAATAGTATGTATACGAAAACTAGTATAATTGTGTTTTGAAAAGGGGGATGTAGTATGCGGATTTTAGTATTAGGAGCTGGAGGCGTTGGCGGATTTTTTGGTGGCCGTTTAGTAGAAAAGGGAGAGGATGTTACATTTCTCGTTCGTAGTAAACGAAAGCAGCAATTAGAGGAAAGAGGACTTGTTATCCGAAGTGTGAATGGAGATTTTTCTTTTCAACCGAAATTAATAACGAAAAAAGATCGAACTGCTCCATTTGATGTAATTCTATTCTCAACAAAAGCGTATCACCTAAATGAGGCGATCGAAGATGTAAAGCCGTTTGTAGGTGGAAATACTGTAATAATCCCATTGTTAAATGGTATTGCTCATTTATCACTATTACAAAAGGAGTTCGGTGAAGAAAAAGTAATGGGCGGTTTATGCTTTATCGAGATGACGTTAAACAATCAAGGAGAAATTGTACAAACTAGTGCTGCCAACAGACTTGTATTTGGAGAAATTAAGTCTCAAGATTCAGAGAGAATAAAGCATATTTCTAAAGCATTTGCAGGTACGAAAGCTAGTTTTGTTTTAAGTGACAATATTACGCAGGACATGTGGCATAAATATTTATTTATCACCGTAATGTCAGGTGTAACAACATTAATGCGTGCACCGATAGGGCCGATTCGTGAAAGTGATGGAGGACGAAATTGTATACAGAACTTATTTAAGGAATCTGTACAAATTATGAGAGCGATAGGAGCTCCAGTTAAGGATAATATTGTTGAGGAACATATGAAAACGATTGATAAAATTTCTTATAATATGAAGTCGTCGATGCAGCGAGATATGGAAAAAGGCTCATTCATTGAAGGGAAACATTTGCAAGGATATTTACTGGATGTAGCAGAGGGATTTTCTATAGAAGCACCTTTATTAGCTGTTGTATATCAAAATTTAAAGGTGTATGAAGAGATGACCTTTAACAGAGCCGTAATAGAATTTGATGTATGAAAAAATAAATTATTTAATTCTTTCTGTCAAATTTATCCCGCTATTTGCGGGCAGTAAGACTCCCACCTCANNCCCGATTGGTGCGGGCTCATCATCAGTGGGGGATGGACAAAACCCACACTGATTAAAGTTTCACTTTATTTTCTGTCCACGTTTACCATATAACTGATTTATTTCATTTGCTACTGCATGTAAATATGAGCCGGAAAAAAGTGGCTTCTTTTCTTTAGACATATGGTCTCCTTTGTGGATTTTTTAGTATTCATTATGTATATTTTTCGGTGGATTATGTGTAAACATTTTAATTTTTTCTTTTTAAAGTTTTTTGTTTACTTTTTGAAAATAAAGGAGTATTATATCCACAGTTTCAATTTTCTAAATCGCTGAAACCGCATGGTACGGGGGACCCGTTCTTACGGATTAGTATATAATCCAATGGGGTGAATCCTTGAAAAGGGTAGGGCTACTCATAGGCCCGAATCCGACAGCTAACCTCGTAAGCGTTATATTGAGAAGGAAGGTGGAGTTTGTGCGACAAAAAAATTAATGTCTATAAGTCTATTTCTTGATGGCTTGTAGACATTTTTGGTTTTCTGAAGAAATAGTTTACCGGTTAACTAGCAGAGTGGTTCGTACAAATTTATTGGAGAGTGGACAGCAGTGGTTTCATCTATTAAAAGATTTTTAATTGGAAGGCCGTTAAAATCAACTGAGTTAGGAGAACAAAAGCTCAATAAAACGAAGGCGCTAGCAATTTTATCTTCCGACGCTTTATCATCAGTTGCTTACGGTCCAGAGCAAATTTTAATTGCTTTAACAGGTCTTGGAGCAATAGCTTATTGGTATTCCATTCCGATAGCTGTTGGAGTATTAGTACTATTGACAGCTCTTATTTTATCTTATCGTCAAATTATTTTTGCTTATCCGCATGGCGGAGGAGCATATGTTGTTTCAAAAGAAAATTTAGGGATGAATTCAGGCTTAATTGCAGGAGGATCTTTATTAGTCGATTATATATTAACTGTTGCAGTAAGTGTGTCCGCAGGTACAGATGCGATTACGTCTGCTTTTCCTAGCTTATATGCACATAATGTAATTATTGCGGTTATATTTGTTATATTGATTACGATTTTAAATTTAAGAGGGGTAACGGAATCAGCTTCCATTTTAGCATATCCTGTTTATTTATTTGTTCTAGCATTATTTATATTAATTGGTGTAGGGGTATACAATATTTTAACTGGTCACGTTTCGCAGGCTCTACACACGCCAATTGGAACGCCAGTTGCGGGAATTAGTTTGTTTTTACTGTTAAGAGCGTTTGCATCAGGTAGTTCGGCTTTAACAGGTGTTGAGGCAATCTCTAATGCAATCCCAAATTTTAAACATCCTGCTCCTAACAATGCGGCAAAGACATTACTTGCGATGGGTGTTTTACTTGCCGCTTTATTTTCAGGAATTGTCTTTTTAGCATATTATTATGGTATTACTCCAAGTAAACAAGTAACAGTTGTTTCACAAATTGCTGAACAAACATTTGGACGTAATGT
The DNA here is from genome assembly GCA_002578045.1 of Bacillus cereus. Classification (GTDB taxonomy): domain Bacteria; phylum Bacillota; class Bacilli; order Bacillales; family Bacillaceae_G; genus Bacillus_A; species Bacillus_A cereus_AK. Next base: position 46,659 of record NUMR01000027.1, on the reverse strand, counting down.
CATGTACTATTTCATACAAGGTACAACGGCTTTAATATTAATTCTTGCTGCTAATACAGGGTATTCTGCATTTCCATTATTAGCGGTTAATCTTGCGAAAGATAAGTTCATACCGAGAATGTTTACGATTAGAGGAGACCGTCTAGGTTATTCAAACGGTATTATTATACTTGGGATTGCTTCGATTATTTTAATTGTAGCATTCCAAGGACAAACAGAACATTTAATTCCTTTATATGCGGTAGGGGTATTTATTCCGTTTACACTTTCTCAGACTGGAATGGTATTAAAATGGCTTCGTGAAAAACCTGAAGGATGGGTATTACGTTTAACGATTAATTTAACAGGTGCAATTATTAGTTTTATCGTTATGGGGATGTTCTTTTTAACTAAGTTTGCACAAGTTTGGCCAATATTTATTTTCTTACCTGCAATCATCTTTTTGTTTCATCGAATTAAGAAGCATTACGATGCAGTTGGAGATCAATTAAGTTTAAAAACTTGTGAACCGCTTATTCCGATTGAGGGTAATGTAATAGTTGTCCCTGTAGCTGGTATGACTCATGTAGTAGAAAATTCATTGAATTATGCTAAAGCTCTTTCTCCAGATCAAGTAATTGCTGTGTATGTTGCTTTTGACAGGGAAGAGGAAAAGATATTTGAAGAGAAATGGAAGACGTGGCAACCTGAAGTTAGGCTTGTTACATTACATTCTCATTATAGAAGCATCATTCAACCGTTAACAAAGTTTATTGATACAGTGCAATATAAGGCAAGTGAATCGAATTATCAAGTTACGGTCGTTATACCGCAGTTTATTCCGAAAAAAGGTTGGCATAACATTCTTCATAATCAGTCTAGCTTACTCATTCGTGCGTATTTACTGTATCGAAGAAATGTTGTTATTACGACAGTACCGTATCATTTGAAAAAGTAAGGAGATTTTTCAAGAGTAGCTTCACAAAAGTGAAGCTACTCTTTTGTATGTATATACTATACATAATTGCATATTGTTTGTAGGTTAGTTGTATTTTCTATTGTAAGTTATGGATATTTCTATTAGGATTGTCTTTCAGATTATATTTTGGAATAAGGACCTGAGACATTTAAAATAAAGGGAATTAAAATACTCCTTTATGGTGGATAAATAGCTGTGTTTAAATGACCTTACAGTACAAAAACCTGATTGAAAACGAAAAGAAAGTTCATACTTACGTAAGCTTAATGAAGCAATTAGTAAATATAATGCAATTATTATTGGCTCATCAGTTGCGACAGCATTAGGGCCAATTGCAATTATCGGTGGTGCAGTTGTAATTGCTACGGGAGCAGGAACTCCACTAGGAATCGCATTAATTGCAGGTGGAACAGCCGGAATTGTACTAGTTAAAAAAGAACTTGATAATGCACAAACTGAAATTCAAAAAATAACTGGACAAATTACAACTGCTCAATTAGAAGTAGCAGGGTTAACAAACATTAAAACACAAACTGAGTATTTAATGTTCATTAGTCGAAATTTATTGCATAAAGCTGTATAATGCTTGTAACGAAAGGGAAATACAGGAAAGGATATGTAATGAGTTACTATGGAAAAAGATAAACAACAATTAAGCGTTGAAGTAGCAAGATTATATTATCAATCAGATTATAGTCAGCAAGAAATTGCTAACAAATTAAATATTTCAAGACCGACGATTTCTAGATTATTAAAGTACGCAAAAGAAAAAGGATTTGTTCAAATTAGTATAGCCGATCCATTTGCTGATTTAGATAATGTCGGAAATTTACTGAAAGAAAAATACAATTTGTTAGAAGCACATGTCGTATTTTCTCCTGTACCAGAATATGCAACGATTACGGAGTATATTAGTAAATATGCTGCAGAGTATATGGAAAAAACGGTTAAAAATGGCGATATCGTTGGGGTGAGTTGGGGAATGACGATGTATGAAATTGCTAGAAAAATCGTACCGCAACATGTAAAAGGAGTAGAGGTTGTTCAATTAAAAGGTGGTATTAGTCACTCGAGTGTAAATACATATGCGAACGAGACAATTGCTTTATTTGCAGATGCTTTTCAAACGACGCCAAGAACTCTACCCCTTCCAGTTATTTTTGATAATGCAGTAACAAAAGAATTAGTAGAACAAGATAGGCATATTCATCATATTATTGAAATGGGAAGGCAAGCAAACATTGCCATTTTCACTGTCGGAACAGTGCGTGATGAAGCATTATTATTTCGATTAGGATATTTAGATAAGGATGAAACGAGCTTACTGAAAAAACAATCGGTAGGTGACATTTGTTCACGTTTCTTTGATGGAGATGGAAATATTAGTAGTGAAGAAATTAACCAGCGTACAATTGGAATTGAGTTAGAAGAATTAAAGTTAAAGAAACGTTCTATTTTAGTTGCAGGTGGTAACAGAAAAATTAAAGCAATTGATGGTGCGTTAAGTGGCGGGTATGCAAATGTATTAATTATAGACCAGCATACTGCGAAAGAATTGTTACATTATCAAAAAGATTAGAAATAAAAGTCTTTCTCAAAATGTTAATTTTGAGAAAGACTTTTATTTTATTTGTATATAAATTAAATGATTTCTTAGCTAAAGTGGATCTTCTATTTAGAAAATAAATTTCCTTTTAAAAAATAATTATGGATATTGAGATACATACTACCAGTGTTAACATAAAGTTTTGATTTCAACTTGTGATACATATGAAGTGTCCCCTAGTTAGAATGCGTTTCATTTATTACAAGAAATTCCTTTTTAAAAAATGAACAAAATTTCAAAAGTATATTTACAATTGTTCAATCGAGAGTTAGAATGAAGTTGTTGAAAGATAGAAGGAGTGAAGGTAATGAACATTGCAAAGTTAATTGACCATACAGTTTTGAAACCGAATTCTACTAAAGAAGATGTTATGAAAGTAATTGAAGAGGCAAAGGAATATAAATTTGCTTCTGTTTGTATCAATCCAACATGGGTAAAATTAGCGGCTGAAGAGTTAGCTGGACATGATGTAGACGTTTGTACTGTTATCGGATTCCCATTAGGAGCAAACACTACTGAAACAAAAGTATTTGAAACAAAAGATGTAATCGCAAAAGGTGCAACTGAAGTTGACATGGTAATCAACGTAGGTGCTTTAAAAGATGGAGACAACGAGTTTGTTGAAAAAGACATTTATGAAGTAGTACAAGCAGCAAAAGGAAAAGCTCTTGTAAAGGTAATCATCGAAACTTGCCTATTAACAGATGAAGAAAAAGTTCGTGCCTGTGAATTAGCAGTAAAAGCTGGTGCTGATTTCGTAAAAACTTCAACTGGATTTTCAACAGGCGGAGCAACTGCTGAAGATATCACATTAATGCGTAAAGCAGTTGGACCAAACGTTGGTGTAAAAGCATCTGGCGGCGTTCGTACACGTGAAGATGCAGAGAAAATGGTAGAGGCTGGAGTTTCTCGTATTGGAGCGAGTGCAAGTGTAGCAATTGTATTAAATGATGCAAAAGGTGCTACAGATAACTACTAATTAATAAAGTGAAACTTTAATCAATGAAGCCCCCGCTGATTATGAGCCCACACCAATCGGGCTTTTACGGACAGTTGATCTCCCATCTAACTTCCTCGCATTCTCTGAATGTTGAGGTGGGAGTTTTACTGCCCACAAAGAGCGGGATAATGAAGTAAAGAGCAATAGATACACGTTTTAAAATAAAGTGTATTTATTGCTTTAACAATTGAAAAAGATGTAAGCGGATACGAATGGGAGGAGATGGCTTATGAAATATTTAATAGGTGTTTTAGGCCTCGTATTAATTTTAGGAATTGCTTGGCTTGCTAGTAAGGATAGAAAGAAAGTCAAATATCGTCCAATCATAACGATGGTTATATTACAATTCATCTTTGGGTTTTTATTATTAAATACAAGCGTAGGGAATATATTAATTAGCGGAATAGCAGATGGTTTTGGAGAATTATTAAAATATGCCGCTGATGGTGTGAATTTCGTATTTGGTGGGTTAGTAAATCAAAAAGAGTTTTCATTCTTTTTAAGTGTATTAATGCCAATCGTATTTATATCAGCTTTAATAGGTATTTTGCAACATATGAAAATATTACCTATTATTGTGAAATCTATCGGTCTAGCATTAAGTAAAGTAAATGGAATGGGGAAATTAGAATCATATAACGCGGTAGCTTCTGCGATTTTAGGACAATCTGAAGTGTTTATTTCAGTTAAGAAACAACTAGGATTATTGTCAGAGAAAAGAATGTATACATTATGTGCATCTGCAATGTCTACAGTTTCTATGTCTATCGTTGGATCATATATGGTGTTATTAAAACCACAATATGTTGTAACCGCTTTAGTGCTTAACTTATTTGGTGGCTTCATCATTGCTTCTATTATTAACCCGTATGAAGTTACAGAAGAAGAGGATATGTTAGAAGTACAAGAAGAAGAAAAAAAGACCTTTTTTGAAGTATTAGGGGAATACATTATAGATGGATTTAAAGTTGCAATTACAGTAGCAGCTATGTTAATTGGTTTCGTGGCTCTTATCGCATTCATTAATGCAGTATTTAAAGGTGTAATCGGTATCTCATTCCAAGAAGTTCTTGGTTATGTATTTGCACCATTTGCATTTATTATGGGTGTACCTTGGCATGAAGCAGTTAATGCCGGAAATATTATGGCAACAAAATTAGTATCAAATGAATTTGTCGCTATGACAGATTTAGCACAAGGAAACTTTAATTTCTCGGATAGAACGACAGCGATTATATCTGTATTCTTAGTTTCATTTGCAAACTTCTCTTCAATTGGAATTATTGCAGGAGCGGTGAAAAGCTTACATGAAAAACAAGGAAATGTAGTCGCAAGATTTGGCTTGAAATTACTTTTCGGTGCAACGTTAGTAAGCTTCTTATCAGCAACAATTGTTGGCTTACTATTTTAATAGATTCATATAATATGAAAAGGAATGGTGATTACAATGAGAATGGTAGATATTATTGCGAAAAAACGTGATGGTAAAGAATTAACGACTGAAGAAATCAATTTCTTTATTAAAGGTTATACAGACGGAAGTATTCCTGATTATCAAGTAAGTGCACTTGCAATGGCAATTTTCTTTAAAGATATGACAGATCGTGAACGTGCAGATTTAACGATGGCAATGGTTGAATCTGGAGAAACAATTGATTTATCAGCAATTGAAGGAATTAAAGTAGACAAACATTCAACTGGCGGTGTTGGTGATACAACAACATTAGTTTTAGGACCGTTAGTTGCAGCAGTAGATGTGCCAGTTGCGAAAATGTCTGGTCGTGGTTTAGGACATACAGGCGGAACAATTGATAAATTAGAAGCAGTAGAAGGATTCCACGTAGAAATTACGAAAGAGCAGTTTATTGATATTGTAAACCGTGACAAAGTAGCAGTCATTGGTCAAACTGGAAATTTAACACCTGCTGATAAAAAAATCTATGCGCTACGTGACGTAACAGGAACAGTAAACTCAATTCCATTAATCGCAAGTTCAATTATGAGTAAAAAAATTGCAGCGGGTGCTGATGCAATTGTACTTGACGTAAAAACAGGTGCTGGTGCATTTATGAAAACAGAAGAAGATGCAAAAGAATTAGCACATGCAATGGTACGTATCGGAAATAATGTTGGACGTCAAACGATGGCTGTTATTTCTGATATGTCACAACCTCTTGGATTTGCAATTGGTAATGCTCTAGAAGTGAAGGAAGCGATTGATACGTTAAAAGGTGAAGGGCCTGAAGACTTAACAGAATTAGTACTTGTATTAGGAAGTCAAATGGTTGTACTTGCTAAAAAGGCAAATACGTTAGAAGAAGCTCGTGAAATGTTAATTGAAGTTATGAAAAACGGAAAAGCAACTGAGAAGTTTAAAGAATTCTTAAGCAATCAAGGTGGAGACAGCTCAATTGTAGACAATCCAGAAAAATTACCACAAGCGAAATATGTAATCGATGTACCTGCTAAAACTTCAGGGATTATTTCAAACATTGTTGCAGATGAAATCGGTATTGCAGCTATGCTACTTGGTGCAGGTCGTGCAACGAAAGAAGACGAAATTGATTTAGCTGTAGGTTTAATGTTGCGTAAAAAAGTTGGCGATGCAGTAAAAGAAGGCGAGTCATTTGTAACGATTTATGCAAATCGTGAAAATGTAGAAGATGTAAAAGCAAAAATTTATGAAAACATTTCTATCTCTGAAACAGCAGTGGCTCCTAAATTAGTTCATACAGTGATTACTGATTAATCACAATTACATTTACTTTGAGGGATATCATATGATTACTTTTTTAACATCCATCATTTTATTGCACGTTGAAAAAACGGAGTCTGGTTGAAGGCTTCGTTTTTTGTTTATAGTGGATAGATTGGTAGAGCAAATAGAGGTTTCATAAATGGTTTTGGAAGATATTCCAAGGTAACGGAATAAGAAAAATGATATAATAAAGGACTTGGAGAATGAAAATAAAAAATTAAGTAAGTTATTAGATGTTTTTTTATGCTTGTTGGATCGGAAAAAGAATTAAAAAAAGTAATAAATATAAGGGAAATAAATTATGCTTTGACAGAAACTTTTGGTAATCCTATTATGTATATTGAAAAGTTTAGTCAAAATGTAGATATGAGTAATTCAAAAGACGATTGAGATAACATTATACAATTGAAAGTTGAAAAGAGTGTAAATATTCAAAAGGTGATTGTGATTGGTGAAAAATCTTCGTTTTGAATATTTTTTTGACTTCAAAAAAAGTCGAGAAGAGTTTATACCTTATTTTATAAAGAATAAAGGGGAGTGACTTGAAAAATATGGTCGCATTAATTCTAGCCGAGAAACCAGATCAAGGTTTGGCTCTTGTTTCACAATTTAAATATCGCCGGAAAGATGGATATTTAGAAGTAGAGGCAAATGAGTTATTTCCAAATGGAGCGTACTGTACATGGGCAATTGGTCATTTGACGCAGTTATGTAATCCAGAACATTATCACGCAGAGTGGAAAAAATGGTCACTTGATACGTTACCGATGATTCCAGAACGTTTTCAGTTTGAGGTAACAAAGTCAAAGTATAAGCAATTTAACGTTGTGAAGCAGCTGTTACATAATTCTCAGGTAACAGAAATTATTCACGCGGGCGATGCTGGGCGCGAGGGGGAATTAATCGTACGAAATATTATTAATCTTTGCAACGTGCAAAAGCCGATGAAGCGCCTTTGGATTTCATCTTTAACGAAACAAGCTATTTATCAAGGGTTTAAAAACTTACTAGATGAAGCGGATACGATTAATACGTATTACGAAGCATATACAAGATCTTGCGCTGACTGGGTCGTTGGTATGAATGCCTCTCGTGTTTTTAGTATTTTGCTAAAGAAAAAAGGAATTAATGATGTGTTTTCCGCCGGTCGTGTTCAAACACCCACGTTAGCATTGATTGTAAAGCGTGAAAAAGAAATTGAAAACTTTAAGTCAGAGCCGTTTTGGGAAGTGTTCGCAACCTTTAATATTGAAGGAAAGAAATACGAGGGGAAGTGGGAGAAGGATAATGAATCCCGCTTAAAAGACTCTGATATGGCGTACAAAATTGCGGCATTTTGCCAAGGGAAATCTGCAGAAGTAAAGGAAATGAAAACGGAGCGTAAAGAATTTCAGCCACCACTTTTATTTAACTTATCATCACTGCAAGCAACGGCAAATAAAGCATTCAAATTTTCGCCGAAAAAGACCCTTGATATAACGCAAGCATTATATCAAAAGGGGATTGTCTCTTATCCACGTTCGGATTCTAACTATGTTACACAAGGGGAAGCAGCGACGTTCCCTGATATTTTACAGAAGTTAAGTCAGATTGATGAATATAAAGGTTTATTACCAGCTCCAGTTGAATCGATTATGAATAATAAACGTTATGTAAATGAAAAGAAAGTGACAGATCACTACGCCATTATTCCAACAGAACAAGTTACAAATCCAAGCAAACTATCAGGTGATGAAAAGAAAATTTACGATATGATTGTAAGAAGACTCATTGCAGCTCACTATGAAGTCGCAATCTTTGACTATACAACAATCATTACGCTTGTGGATGAACGTGCTGAGTTCGTTTCAAAAGGAAAGCAGCAAATTCAAGAAGGATGGCGTAAAGCTATTTTTCAAGACGATAAAGATAATGAAACGATTCTTCCAATTGTTGCAGAAGGCGAACAGGGGAAAGTTGTAAAGGTGAAAGTGAAAGAAGGGAAAACGCAGCCACCAAAGCGTTATACAGAAGGACAGCTTATTACGTTAATGAAAACAGCTGGTAAGTATTTAGATAATGAAGATCTAGAAAAAGTATTAAAAAAAACAGAAGGTTTAGGTACAGAGGCAACTCGCGCAGGCATTATTACGATGCTGAAGGATCGTAAATATATAGATGTGAAGAAGAACCAAGTTTATGCGACTGATAAGGGAAAAGTATTAATTACAGCAATAGGTGATAAAATACTAGCTTCTCCAGAAATGACAGCGAAGTGGGAGCAACGACTTGCCGAAATTGGAGAAGGAACTGCTTCACCAGCTACCTTCATGGAACAGACGAAGAAACTGTCAGCTAAAATTATTGAAGATGCTGTAGAAATGTCAGAGAAATGGGACTTCACTGGATTACATGTGGAATCGATTGAACGAAAAGGATCGAAATTTACAACAGGTAAAAAGGTTGGGAGCTGTAAAAAATGCGATGGTGATGTAATTGATAAATCTACGTTTTACGGCTGTTCTAACTACAATACAACACAATGTGATTTTACTATTTCAAAAAAGATACTAAGTAAAACAATTTCGCAAAAAAACATGACGAAGCTATTAAAAGGTGAGAAGACCGATTTAATTAAAGGTTTTAAAAAAGGTGAGAAAACGTTTGATGCGAAGTTGGAGTGGAAAGATAATAAGATTAATTTTGTGTTTGAGAAGTAATAGTGTCAGTGAATAAAAAAGTTCTTTACTTAGGTGAAGTGAAAATTATTCACAATACAAGAAGGTATACGTTTAGAAATGAAGTTATTTTTAGACTATATGGGAAAAAGCATGACAATTTTATGTCATGTTTTTTGTGTTTGCATAAATGGTTCAGTTGTTAAGGGGTTTGATTACCGGCTTTAGCTACTTTGACAAGGCCTGTAGCGATAACTACGTGATTTTTTATCCCGCTATTTNNAGGTGGGAGATAACTACCCGTAAAAGCCTGATTGGTGTGGGCTCATAATCAGTGGGGATGGACAAAACCCCCCACTGATTAAAGTTTCACTTTATTAATAACCAGAGTCTTCTGAGGTAAGGTTATCTAGCATTTTATAGTCGTACTTTTGTAATGGCTTCTCAGCAGGTCCTTCAAGTACTTCTCCTGTATATGAGAATCGCGAACCGTGGCAGGGGCAATCCCAAGAACGTTCACCATTGTTCCATTCAACTTCGCATCCAATGTGGGTACAAGTTGTATCTACAATATGAAGTTTACCTTCTGCATCCCTATAAGCTCCTTTTCTATGTCCATCAATGTCAACGACAGCTCCTTCATCGTTAGATAAATCTTGGATGCATTTTTGAGGAATCTCTAACTTGCCTTTAATTAAGTGACCAACAACATTAGCATTTTCTACCAAGAAGTTCTTTAAACTTGGATTCATATGAAAGCGAGAAGGGGTATATAATTCTCGGTACTTGTTCTTTTCTCTACATATAATATCTCGAAATAAAAGCGCCGCTGCAGTTCCATTTGTCATACCCCATTTTCTGTATCCAGTAGCAATTAATATATTTTTTTGACCCGAGGTAATTTCACCGATATAAGGAATCTTGTCTAGTGTAATTAAATCTTGAGCCGACCAACGATATGCAATATTTTCAAGTCCAAAAACTTGTTGCCCGAATATTTCCAGGGCTTCATAATGTTTTAGTGTTTCTCCTCCCTGTCCTGTTTTATGACTTTCTCCAGAGATAAGAATCAATTCTTCTCCATTAATTGTTGTAGAACGGAGAGAGCGTTTCGGTTCATCTACACTAATATACATACCACCTGGATAATCTGTTTTTGTCTTAGTGGCAATTATATAGGATCGGTCTGCATGCATTCTTGTAGAGTAAAGTCCTGCTCCTTCATAAAAGGGGAAATGGGAACAGGAGAGAATATACTTCCCTGTAATCTGAGCTCCTCCACGGGTAAGAACTACAGGTTGTTCGCCTGTTTTTATATTTACTGCTGTGGTATTTTCAAAAATGTATCCCCCCTTTTCCGTAATTATTTTTACAAGATGAGCTAAATATTTAAGTGGATGGAATTGTGCCTGATTTTTCATAACAAGTGCATTACGTATTTTCAAATTAATAGGAAGTTTGTTTACAAGTTCACCTTCAATACGAAGCTTTTTATAGGCCTCTGCTTCTTTTTCTAGTTTAAGTGCATATTCCGCTGTTGTAGCATACATATAAGCATCTTGATGAGTGAAATCGCAATCAATGTGATGTTTATGAATTGTGGCTTGAATGAATGTTAAAGCATCGATGTTTGCTTCGTAATACAATCTTGCCATAGTTTTTCCAGTATATCTGATAAGTTCGTCATAAATCATATCATGCTGGGCAGTAATTTTAGCTGTCGTATGTCCAGTCGTTCCATTTAATAATTTGTCTGCCTCTATAACAGCGACTTTGAGTCCTTCGTTTAATAAAAGATAGGCAGAAGTAATGCCAGTAATTCCTCCTCCTACAATAATAACATCAACCTGCATGTCATTTTCCAAGGAAGGGTATTCTGGTACATGAATGCTGCTCGTCCAATAAGATTCGGCATTAAGGGGTAATATTCCATTGTAATTATCGTTATTCGTCACTATAAATCCTCCATCCAATGTTTTATAAGTTTATTATTTCCGTTTATTGGATAGGTAAACTTTAATTTTAAAAAATAGCAAATTATGGTTGTGTGGTATGTTCAATTTAGATATGCTTTTGTGTATATAGATATAAAAATAGTTTGTTTTTAGTAAATATTTTTAATTACCTACCATGTTTAGGGGGCTAAGTGGTTAAGTTACAAATCTTAAATCCCTTCAAAAATTGTTGGGTGTATTTTAAAATATAAAGTGGATGAATGTGGGATATAGTCGGGAAAAGCGTATTTTGAAGAAGATAATCATAACACGCTTTTTTATATTCCGTTCCCTGATTTGATACTAATAGAACAGTCCTAATCATATTCTTATAATAGAAAGGGGTGTAAAGTTCATTGATAAAAGTAAAAGTTCGTTTACGACCCATTGTAAGTAAGATAAATTTACCTACCGTTTTGAAAACAACTATACTTCCAGGTGATTCGGTTGAAAGATTATTTATTGCAACCCAAATAGGAGAAATCTTTTACATAGGAGACGGAGAGATAAGAACTTTTTTAGATATTCGCCCGCAGATAATAAAATTAGGTAAGTCTGAACAAGGTGTTTCTAGTAGTGGATATGATGAACGGGGATTGCTAGGGCTAGCGTTTCATCCACAATTTCATTATAACGGTTTGTTTTATTTACATTATTCAGTAGCGGGAGCACAAGGTCCAGGAGCCCTTTCTGAACCATTTAGGCCTAATCCATGTGACCTAAAAACGTTAAATTTAAGATGGATAAATAGGGAAACTCAATATGATCATATTGATACTGTTGAAGAATGGATTTTACAGCTGAATGGTCAACCTCAAAAACGACGTACATTACTTAATATAAGAAGGCCATTTCTTAATCATAATGGGATTAATAGCCTAAATTTTTCACCTGAAACTGGAGCACTTATTTTAACAACTGGAGATGGTGGATCAGGCTATGATCCATTTAATTTAAGTCAGGATGATATGGAGATAGCCGGTAAAATAATTGAAATTGATGTAGCTAAGAATACACTTATTAATAATCCCCCCGTAGTCACACGTTTTGATGAACTTCCCCCATCTATTCAGGAAACACTTACGGTAATTGCCAAAGGTGTTCGTAATATAACAGGTATTTCATTTCAAAAGCTTCATAATCAGTATATCAAATATGCGGGAAATGTTGGACAGGATTTGGTGGAATCAATTTTTTCATTCGTTCATTATAGATCAATACCAGTCACTCAGCTTGTTCAAGCTTCTTTAATGAGAGCTACTCCTGACCAAGAAGGATTTATTAACTTTGGTTGGCGTGGATGGGAAGGGGATTTTCCTACTTCTTTTATAAGACGCTGTTCTGCACCTCCCAATTTAGATGAAAAAATAATGGCTTATTATGATGAAACAGTAAAAACGTCAGTGAAGCGTCTTCAACCATTAACTAGTTATTTTCATAAAGATTCCAGACCTGATAAGTTTGGAGGAACTGCACTTACAGGAGTTCAACCATATATGGGGAATGGAATCCCGAATTTAACGGGAAGCATTGTGTTTACTGACCTTGCTCAGAAGGAAGAATCTCACTCCCCGGTTAGGGGGGGATTAGCTTATACTAGGGCAAGTATAGGTGGTAAACTAAATGATTTTAGTGTTATTGAAACTGATTATAATTTTGGATCTCAATCCGCTTATTATGTTAATTTGGGAACAAATCTGAATCAAACTAAATTATATTTAGGGGTGTATGGATCTATAAATGTGACTGATTTGAACCAAGGTACTATTTTTGAAATTGTTCTCTGAGCTATCACTATAAAATTCAAAGGCTAGAGTATTTTCCATCGTTCTAAAACCATTAAGTTAATGGGGGTTGTAAACATTTCAGCAAATACCTCAATTTTACATCCTAATGTAACTAAGATATCTTCTGGCATTAAAATTATTTTAAATGTATCTGTACGATACATTGTAATCCTCTAGAAAAAACTTCTATTTTTTAATATTTATGAAGGAGCAATCGTCATCACAATTTATCATAATAGGTAATACTGCATAAAATACAAGGGAATGAATAGTATAGAAAGTGACTGATTGGATATTTTTGGGTGGTGTTTTTAATGAAACGGTTTGTTCGTTATTGGTATCAATCGATGATAGAGATAGATGGAGACCATATTCACTTGAAAAAGATCCCACTTGCCGCCAATTTGGTTATTACAGCCTTATTGAGTACACTTGCCGCTATGTTTCAATCAGCAGGAGGCTTTATGCCAGGGATAGGCTATTTAATTAGTTTTCTAGCGACAGTACCAATCTTTTTAGTTACGTGTCTTTCTATTCGTCAAGGGATTCTCTCTTATATCCTTACAATGTTCCTTTTATTTATCATTCAGCCGAGTGAATTAATCATTTTTCCCTTTACAACAGGTTTATTAGGTATAGCGATAGGTTTGGCCTTTTTTCAATTGAATAAGAGAATTTTGGTTATTTCTTTTTCATCAATATGTCTATTTACTGGTATTATGGTGATTCTGTATGTATTCCGTTTTCCAGTGCTAGGTCCTACTGTTGATACAACTATGGATTCAAAGGTTATTGCAATAATATTTATATTGAGCTTTTTTTACTGCTGTCTATTTGTTGAACTTTGTAGAATATTTTTGAATAGATTGTATCGTTTTTTGTAAATGCTGAAGAAATTCTCTTGAACGAATAAGTGTTGTAATATCATATATATTTTAAAAGGAGGGGTAAGATGAAACTAGCTTTTAGTACAAATGCATTTACAAAATACACATTACCCGAAGCTATTTCAGAAATTGGAAAATTGGGGTATAGAGGTGTTGAAATTTTAGCAGATGTTCCTCATGCTTTCCCGCCTTTGCATACTGCTCCTTGGGTAACTGATGTACAACAAAAAATAGAAAAATATGACCTCGAGGTATCAAATATAAATGGAAATACAGCATCTGGATTTTTTCCGTATTCTACTGGAGAACCTACATTTGAGCCGTCACTATGTAATTCGAGAAAAGAGGTGAGGAATCAGAGAATTAATTATACAAAACAATTAATAGATTTAGCTGTAATAGTAAATGCAAAAAACATCAGTATTACAAGTGGTAGGTGTCTTTCTGAAAACCCACCAAATCAGGCAATTAACCACTTAATAAACTCATTGATGGAAATTATGGACTATGCGGAACGACGTGAAATCAACGTGGGAATTGAGTACGAACCTGGTCTTCTAATAGAAAACGGCAAAGAATTGAATGAATTAATTCAAATAGTGGGATCAAATAGACTGGGCGCAAATCTTGACCTTGGGCATGCAGATGTAATAGGAGAGGATATTCCCACTTTATTATCAAGTTTCAAGTCAAAGATATGGAATATCCATCTAGAGGATATAACAGATCATAAACATTATCATCTTATACCCGGTCATGGGAATATTGACTTTAACCAATTATTTAATTATATAAAACAAATTAAATATACAGAATTTATTACAGTAGAATTATATACCTACAGCAATAATCCAGTTATGGCAGCAAAGGAATCTATTGAATTTCTTGCACCATACTTTAAGAATAGCCATTTATGAGGGGAGAAAACTTATGAGATATTTTGATCCGCACATCCATTGTTATTCTCGAACAACAGATGATTATGAAAATATGAGTCTGGCTGGTGTACGCATTGTTGTAGAACCAGCATTTTGGCTTGGAAGCGAACGACGATATCCTGAGACATATTTTGATTACTTCCAGCATTTGCTTACCTTTGAGCCGCAGCGCGCTAAGCAATATGGAATCGATCATTATTGTTGTTTAGCTATGAATCCAAAAGAAGCAAATAACATTGATATTGCCTATCAAGTAATTGATGGCTTGTCAGAGTACTTGCTACACGAGAGGTGTCTTGCGATTGGGGAGATTGGATTTGATAGGATTACCGCTGAGGAAGAAGATGTGATGCGGAGACAACTGAAATTAGCTAAGGATCTCCATATGTTGGTTATGGTACATACTCCTCACCAAAATAAGCGGGAGGGAACAAGAAGAACGATAGAAATTCTAAGGGAAGAAGGGCTTGAACCTGACAGAGTATTAATCGATCATAATAATTCAGATACTATTGATCTTTCCGTTGAATATGGGGGCTGGAGCGGGATGACAATTTATCCGACGAAAGTTTCAACTGATGAAGCAATTGAAATAATCGAACATTACAGCATAAATAAGATTATGATTAATACTGCAGCAGATTGGGGACCATCTAATCCCCTTAATGTTGTGAAAACTGCGCTTGAGATGCGAAAGAAAGGGCATGCGGAAAACACCATTCAAGAGCTAGTTTGGAATAATCCAGTTCATTTTTATGAGCAATCTGGAAAATTGAAACTAGATTCATAAGGGGTGAAAAGATGATGAAAATCGCATATAGCAGTAATGGATTTAAAAGATATGACCTGTTAAAAACAATTGATTTATTAGCTGAAATCGGATATGAAGGAATAGAAATCTTACTAGATATCCCGCATGCTTTTCCACCTGAAATGACAAATGAGAAAATAGTCATGATTAAAGACAGGTTGAAGCAACGAAACATGACTATATCAAATTTGAATGCGTTCATGCTGTATGGAATAAAAGATAATTGGCACCCGTCTTTTGTAGAGGTGGATGAGACAGAGAGAAGACAGCGTATAGAACATACACATAACTGTATTGACTTAGCTCAAAAACTCGGTGTAAAGACACTATCTACCGAACCAGGGGGGCCACTCATCAATGTAGAAAGGGAATGGGCAAATAAAGTTTTTATTTCGGCAATGGAAGAATTGGCTGACCATGCTGAAAAGTCTGGTGTGACAATTCTTGTTGAACCTGAGCCTGATTTATTAATTGAAACATCGGATCAATTTATAGAATTCAAGAAAGCTGTTCCTTCGCGGGCAATTGCATTAAATTTTGATATAGGACATTTCTTTTGTGTTGGAGAAGATCCAGTTGCATTGGTTTATAAATTACTACCATATACACAACATTATCATCTGGAGGATATTGCAGCGGATCGCGTGCATGAGCATCTTATTCCGGGTCATGGTGCTATTCCTATTCTAGAAGTTTTGCAATCTATAAAGAAAATGGGTTATGACGGTTTTATTACTATTGAATTATACCCTTATGAAAGTCAGGCAATATTAGCTGCCAAAGAATCTTACGACTATGTGCAAAGTATCCTTAACAGCCTATGAGAAGGATACGTACTTATTTAGAGCTTATAAGATTTCCGAATACCTTTACAGCTATGGCAGATATATTGGCAGGCACCTGGATCGCAGGAATAGTTCTGAATCAAAGTTACTTCAGTCATATTATCCTTCTTATGTTTGCAAGTGCATGCATATATGCGTCAGGCATTATTTTAAATGATTTTTTTGATTTTGAAATAGATAAAAGAGAGCGTCCTGAGAGGCCTTTACCATCTAGTCGCATATCAATTCATTCTGCTTTATGTTTTAGTATTATCCTTCTTACTACTAGTATCATATCTGTATGTTTTGTTTCCAAAATAAGCTTTTTAATTGCTTGTATCCTCATTATATTAGTATTTGTATATAACCGCTATTCAAAGCATTATGACGTTTTAGGACCATTAACAATGGGACTTTGTAGAGGAGTTAACTTGTTACTGGGATTGAGTGTTGTACCAGATAAATTAGTACAATTTTGGTGGTTAGCGGGATTAGGATTTATATATATTTTCACTGTTACTGTAATGTCTAAAGGTGAGGTTGGAGCCGGCCTTTATCCCATTCGAGTAAGAATTATGGCAGGAGTGGTCTTAACGTGTGTCATTGCTATTCTGCTTTTACAATTCTATGGTATGTGGGGAACGACAGTTATTACGGTAATAGTTTTTTTACTATGGACTTTTTCAGGAATTTTACCAGCATTAGCAAATCCAATATCATCTAACATTAAAAAGGCAGTAGGAACATGTATAATTGGTCTTCCGTTATTGGATGGAGCAATTGCTGCTTCTTTTGGAGGATGGCCAGCTTTCTTTTCTGTATCTTCTTTCCTAATTTTAAGTTATATGATGTCCCGGATCTTTCCCGTTACATAGATGAAAGGATGATACCTTTGGAGAAAAAGAACGTGGTTGTATTAGATATTATTAGTTTGACGGAAGAGCATCTAAATGATGCTGAATTAACCCCAAATATTCGGAAGTTGCTAGAGAATGGTCAACAGGCAAAAATTAAACCTATATTTCCGGCTGTAACTGGTTCAATACAGGCTACTTATATTACTGGAACCCCACCAGCTGAACATGGCATTATTTGTAACGGTCTTCCAAACTGGGAGACTAAAGAAATTACAATGTGGAATCAGACGATGGTACCAATTCAAGGTAAAAAAATATGGGAGAAGTTGAAGGAAGAAGACCCGACAGCCGAAACGGCAGTGCTGTTTTGGCAGTTCAGCAAGTTGAGCACAGCAGACTTTGTAGTTACACCTGCCCCAATTCATCTCGATAAAAAAACAATCTTGTGGTGTGATTCAAAGCCGAGGGGCTTATATGAAAAATTGAGGGGAAAATATGGGGAGTTTGATTTGAAAAATTTTTGGGGCCCGCTCTCTTCTGTTAAATCTAGTGAATGGATATTAGATGCAGCAATAGATGTTTTAGAAGAATACAAACCTAGATTATCACTTGTATATTTACCCAATATAGATTATAACGCGCAAAGGTTCGGGCCTGAAAGTGAAGCTGCAAAGAAAGCTATTAAAGAAATTGACAGTTTAATTGGAAACTTTATCGAACAATTAGAAGGGCGCAATTTGAGGGAACAAACACGTCTGGTTATTTTATCAGAATACAACTTTAAATCAGTTAATAGACCTATATTTATCAATCAAACGCTGAATAAAGAGGGGTATGTAGCTATTAAGCATGTTGAAAATATGGATTTTCTAGATTTAGAGATGTCAAAAGCCTTTGCCTTAGCAGACCATCAATTGGCCCATGTGTATATTCAAGACTCACGTGATATTGGGGCAGTTAAAGCAATTCTTGAAAGAACACCAGGTATAGCCGAGGTATGGGGAGAAGAGGAGAAACGGGCTCATAAGATTCATCACGAGCTTTCGGGGCAGTTAATTGCAATTGCAGAACCCGACAGTTGGTTTGTGTACTACTGGTGGCTGAATAACGAACAGGCACCAGAATTTGCATACAATGTGGATATTCATAGGAAGCCCGGTTATGATCCAGTTGAGCTGTTTGTAAATCCAAAAACATTCCAAATTCCACTAGAACCGGAGCGAATGAAGGGATCTCACGGTTTACCGCCAAAGGACGAAGGGGACTATGTGTCACTTGTAGTAACAGGGAGAGATTTTGAGCTTCCAGAAACATTAGAAGCGACCGAAGTCCATGACTTATTGCTAAAACTTGTGAGAAATGAGAAGAGGTGAAAAAATGACATATCAGGTGAGTGTGTTATTTGTCGGATTGCTAGACGCAGTTGCAACAACAACGATTTCCGGACTCTTTGCAGTCAATCAAATTCAGGCAGGCATTGAAGAAAATAGCGTTAATGGTTTAGATGGATTGAAATTGTTTCAACCAATGAGGTAGGAACCAGTATCATCCTCCAAAATAGGGAATGAATTAGAGGGATGCAGCTGGAATGAAGTCCTAATACCACCTTATTTGACATAAAATGACCTCCACTGATAGTTGTGGGGGTCATTTTAATTTTACGAACTAGGGCTATTTTAGATTCTATTGTTTTCATATCACCTAAACTTCTTTGAAATATCAAGCTATAAATAGTCTCGTATACAATCCTCTATGAAAAAATAGTAATTATTAATTGATTTAGTGCAATAAGATAATATTGATAGAACTCTTCGGCAAATCAAGACAACCCCTGTTTTTGATTTATATTAATAAAAAACACGTCACCCTTTCCTATTAAAATTAAGAGATTATTTCACTTCGAGAATAGCCTAAATGCTTAAGTTAAGGGATGTGGGGATGTCCCCGTTGAGCCTCTAACAATAAGCTTTGTAGAGAGTAAAATTTCCTGAAAAGGCTCATCGCGATGATTAAAACGCCAGACAAGCTGTTCGATAGCTTTTTTCCCATATAAATCTAAGTCAATATCTATGGTCGTAATTTTTGGATTAGTCATACGGGATAATAAACCATTATCAAAGCTACAAATGGATGCTTGAGATGGGATTTTGATTCCTTTTCTTTGTAGGCAAGAATGTACCAAAAATCCAAGTCCATCATTCGCACAAAACCATGCAGTTGGTAATGAAGGTAAGTTCATAAGTTGTTCCCAAATTACTTCTTCAGATTCCTTTATATCCGTCCATAGTAACGTTGGATTAATTGCTAGATTATAATGGCTTAAAGCAAGAAGGTATCCATCAAGTCGTTCCCTATAGCTTGGAGAATAGTCAATATTTCCTACAAAAGCTATATTTTTGTGTCCTTGCTCTATCAAGTGATGTACTGCCATGTATGCTCCAAACCGGTTATTCGTTAGTATAGCATCAGCGTGAATAAAAGGATGATGGTGATCAATAAGTACAGTTGGAATATCCTGTTCAATGATTTTTTGAATATAAGCTGTACTTAAATGAGAAAGAATGAGTACTCCATCAACGGATTTGTTTTCAAGGAAACTTGGAAGTTCTAAATTATTAATAGCTTCTTTGCTTATAGATTGTATAAAAAGATTTAGGTTACGCTTCCGCGCTTCTTTTTCTATGCTCAAATAAATCTCCCCAAAAAAACTTTTAGCAGAGAACGTATAATCAGAAGCGATGAGCGCTATATTTTTTGTATGTGTTTCTGTTTTCAAGGCTTTTTTGCTTTTAGGATATTTATATCCCAATTCTTCAGCTACTTGCTGAATACGTTGCCTTGTTTCTTCACTTACACCAGGTTTTCCGGTCAGTGCTTGCGAGACTGAGTTTTTAGATATGTTCAAATGATTAGCTATATCTTGCATTGTTACTTTTCTAGTCATAGTATCCCCTTTCAGTTTGATGGAAAATATTATAAATTATATTACCAAAAAAATAACGTTTTTGATAATATAAATCAACTATTGACTTGAAGCGTTTTCAATAGTATAAATGAATTGTAACGTGATTTTCGTAATTATTAAATAGTTATTTTTAAAAAGTAACGTTACAAATTTGTTTGTTGTTTATCCCGCTATTTGTGGGCAGCAAGACTCCCACCTCAAAATTCGGCGAAGTTAGGTGGGAGATAATCTCCCGTAAAAGCCCGATTGGTGTGAGCTCATAATGAGTGGGAGATGGACAAAACGCCACTGATTAAAGTTTCACTTTATTGTAATGTTAGTTGGATTGAGGTTTTGTAGAATAATAGTTGAAAGCGATGAATACAAATTTTATTGCTCATACTACAAATAAGGAGGGGACGAAGGATAGTCGCTTTATTTATTAAGATGATTTAAGAGAGCGATTTCATAGTGGGGGTAAGAGGATTAGGGAGAGCATCTATCATCTTACACATAAATAAGAAGATTATTTTTGTAATTTTGTTATTTGCATATTGTAAAAATGATAGCGGTATCATTATTAATGAAGCAAAGAGTAAATGCTATAAGAGGAGGAAAAAAATGGTGAAGAAAAAGTTTTTATCCAAGATAGCTGTTCTTGTGGGAGTCAGTGTATTAACAATAGGGGGAATTGCTGGATGTTCAAGTAATAAAGTAGACACTGCAAAGAAAGATGGTCCAGTGGAGTTGAAAATCGCTACATGGGCAAATGAACGTGAAGCAAAAGAATTCGATGAAATTATTAATAAATTAAATGCCAAGCAACATGATTATAAGCTTAAACAGATGGTCATTCCAAAAGATTACTATGCTAAAGTTCAGACAATGATAGCTGGGAAACAAGCACCAGATTTGATGTGGTTAGCTCAAGAGTATATTCCAGCTTACGCTGCAAATAATGCACTTGTGGATATTTCAAGTCAACTTAAATCTCAGAAACAAATTAATATGGATGATTATTTTTCTGGTTCTTTAGATACTGCAAAGTATGAAGGGAAAACATATGGATTGCCTTGGATTGGTCAAGCGTATGTAGTTTATTATAACAAGTCAATGTTTAAGGAATCAGGAATTCAGGATCCGAGCTTAACTTGGAATTGGAATGATTTTCATAATGTAGCTAAAACACTAACGAAAGACAATAAATATGGATTTGCTACAACAGGAACTCCGCCGCTTTCTGTGTTTGCCTGGGGTGAAGGTGGAGACATTATTGATAAAAAAGGAAAAGTAGTGTTAGATTCACCGGAAACAATTAAAGGGCTAGAAGTAGGTAAAGATATAATTACTGACAAAAGTGCGACGATGCCATATAAAGATGTTAAATCTATGGGAGCCGAACAAGCATTTGTCAATGGAACAGTTGGAATGATAATTGGTGGAGCGAACGATGATGTTGAACGAAAAGTAAAAGAGGCAGGAAATAAATTTGAAGTAGGGATGGCGGTAATGCCGAGCGGTTCAAAAGAGCAAGTCACTTTTAACTGGACAGCTTCAACAGTAATCTCTTCCCAAACAAAATATAAAGAAGTAGCATCCCAAGCATTACTTGATGTAACAAATGAAATGATGGAATGGAAAGTACCATCACCATTAAAGTCAAAATTACAAAATATTTCGGAAATTAATCCGTATAAAGCATATGCATTAGATGTTATTGCAAAGTCTACTGAAATTTCACGTGGATTTAATAATGTTGTACAACAAAATGAAATTGCAGCTACTCAAGGACAAGGATTAGATGAGGTTATTCTTTCTAATAATAATGGTAAAGGGAACGTAGATGTAAGTAATTTAGCAAAAGATGTTGCGAAAAAATTGAGAAAAATAGCAGAATGAAATAACAAAATTACCAATATTTTAGTATATTGGTAATTTTGTTAGGGGGGAAAGTGAACATGGAAAATCCATCTCAGTTCAATCGTGAAGAGAAGATAGATTTTTTGCTTAAAAATAGTCTTAAAAAGAGAAAACGGATAAGCCCTGGCTATTTTTATATCTTACCTTGGTTTATCGGATTTATCCTATTTAGTTTGATTCCAATGATTATGTCCATTGTAATGAGTTTTATGGATTGGCCAGTTATTGGTGAACCAAGGTTTGTTGGATTCGAAAATTTCATCAATATGTTTCATGATGACAATTTCTTAA
This sequence comes from Bacillus cereus, assembly GCA_002578045.1. Classification (GTDB taxonomy): domain Bacteria; phylum Bacillota; class Bacilli; order Bacillales; family Bacillaceae_G; genus Bacillus_A; species Bacillus_A cereus_AK. The sequence continues at coordinate 24,427 of NUMR01000027.1, read as the reverse complement.
ACTCGTTATTAGTTACAGTAAGGTACGCAATTATTGCAGTTCCAATTGGAATGATTGCATCATTTACCATTGCTTTAATCATGAACTCGAAAATACAGGGTTTAAGTATTTATAGAACGATTTATTATTTACCTGCTGTTGTATCAGGTGTAGCGGTAGGGATTATTTGGCGTTGGATTTTAGATCCATCTAACGGTTTAGTAAATAACTTGTTACATATAGTGGGAATTAAAGGGCCTGGCTGGTTTACTGATCCAAACTGGGTGCTTCCTTCATACATCATGATTAGTTTATGGGGTGCTGGAGCAGGGATGCTAACATACTTGGTGGCATTAAATGAAGTTCCTAAAGACTTATATGAATCAGCTTCTATTCAAGGGGCGAATGCTATGACCAGATTATTAAACATTACGTTACCTATGATGAAACCAATCTTGTATTATAACTTGGTTATGGGGATTATTGGGGCCTTTAAAAAGTTTAATGATGCATATATCTTGGGTGGCGCTGGGGATCAAGGACAATTTATCCTGCTCCAAATTTATGACACAGCATTTAAATATTTTAAAATGGGTTATGCTTCAGCGATGTCTTGGATATTTTTAATCATTGTTCTATTAATAACAATGCTCGTACTCAAATTTACTGATTTTTGGACATATGGGTCAAAACAGGAAGAATAGGTGGTGGTTTAAGTGAACTCTGCTGAAGCAAATCATACAGAGAAGATTAATGAAATTCTTCGTTTAAGTAAAAAAAATAAAGATTACAAATCTATTACCTTTGCTATTATAAAACACCTCTTACTTATTATTGTGGCAATCTCGATGATTGCGCCATTTTTTTGGATGATTTCTACTTCTTTAAAAACAGGTAATAATGTATTTAGTGTACCCCCACAATGGATCCCAAACCCTGCGAATTGGGGTAATTATGCAGAAGTTTTTGTAAAGGTTCCTTTTTTACGATATATCTTTAATACTGTATTCTACACGGTGTCCGTAACATTTTTAGAAGTTAGTGTATCACTAATTGTAGCTTACGGTTTTGCACGTTTTCAGTTTAAAGGAAAAAATCTTTTATTTATGTTTTTACTAATAACAATTATGCTTCCAGGTGAAATTACAATTGTACCAGGATATATATATTGGGCAAAAATTGGAGAGGTTCTAGGTATTCCAACGATAAACACTTATATGCCTTTAATTTTGCCTGCACTTGGTGGACAAGCTGTTCATGTGTTTTTTATGAGTCAATATTTCAGGACAATTCCAAAAGATTTTTCAGAAGCTGCATATATGAATGGCGCGAGTAGCTGGCGGATTTTATGGAGAGTATATGTTCCAATGTCAGTCCCAGCTATTATCACGATTGCTATATCATCATTTATGGGAACGTGGAATGCATTTTTAGGACCACTTATCTATTTAAACGATATGGATAAATTTACGGTTCAAGTTGGTTTAGCGATGTTCCAAGGTATGTTTGAAGTAAACTGGCCATTACTTATGGCAGCAACAACTTTATCAATTATTCCTATATTAATACTCTTCTTCTCGGCCCAAAAATATTTTGTGGGATCGAATAAAGCAGATGGGGTTAAGTAGAGGGATGGTTATATGGTAATAATCAGAAGATTAAAATCGCTAATCCAAAAAACACCAATTTATATTAGTATAATTTTGTTTTTTGTAGCTATTGCAAATATGTCGGCACCTTTTTTTGTGAATGCAATAAATCAAAAAAATGATTTAACACAAAAATTGCATTCTTACTTAAAGGAGTATGAAGGTACATTTATTATAGAAGACTCTAAATTCCAAATAACGAAAAAAGCAAAAATTGAAACGGACGAATTTGATGTTTATTTAAACTATCCAAGCAAAGAAATAAATAAATCGAATTATATGTTATTGGAGAGAGAGAAAGCAACTTTTAGTTATGGCAATCAAGTTTTTGAACAGAAATATCAGGAAAATTTGATGAGTGTTAGTCAATTTATTGCTGATTTTCAGGATACCATCTTTCAATTAAATACATTGAATATACTCATAATCCTTTTAAAAGTTGCACTGAAATTTTCCTTTATTTCATTCGTTTTATTACTTGTAATTCAAATGATGACTCGTAAAGCAATAAAATTTTTGCAAGGTTTCCGATATGTAAGCGTATCTGCAATAATATCAAGTTTTATTCTTGTAATTTCAAGATCTTTGATATTTATATCCGATGCACATTTAGAATTAATGAGTTTTCTTATGGTTTCAATAATACTATGTCTTTTCATTGCAGACGAACTTAAAAAATATATTACAAAAGATTATATGGGAGAGGGGTTGAACGAACGTGGCATTCGTTAAAATAGATAATTTATATAAAGTATACAGCAACAAGGCACTTGCAATAGATGATTTCAATCTTGAAATTAAAAAAAATGAATTTGTTGCCATTATTGGACCATCTGGATGTGGGAAATCAACACTTTTACGAATGATTGCAGGACTTGAAGATATTACGTATGGGGAATTGATGATCAATGGGAAAGTTATGAATCATGTGCATGCTAAAGACCGTGATATATCTATGGTTTTTCAAAACTATGCATTATATCCACATATGACTATTTTTCAAAACATCGCTTTCGGTTTGAAGCTTCGAAAAGAGAAAAAAGAAATGATTAATACTAAAGTACAAGAAGTAGCGGAGCTTTTAGGGTTAACAGAGTACTTAGATAAAACGCCGAGCGAATTATCTGGTGGACAACGACAACGCGTCGCTCTTGGGCGTGCAATGGTTCAAGAATCATCTATATTTTTGATGGATGAGCCTCTTTCTAATTTAGATTCAAAATTAAGAAGTAAAATGCGTATAGAGCTTCTAAATCTTCATAAAAAATTAGAAATTACAACTATTTATGTAACACATGATCAAGTGGAAGCTATGACAATGGCAGATAAAATTGTAGTAATTAACAAAGGGGTAGTTCAACAAATCGGGACGCCTAAAGAACTTTACTACAATCCTAAAAATGTATTTGTCGCAACTTTTATTGGCGATCCGGAAATTAATTTGCTACCTGCAAAAATTGAAGGAAACAATTTGCGGATTAATGAGCAGTATTTCCCATTAACAGATAAAATGAAAAGTGTTTTAGAAAACTACACTGAGGATGAAGTTCTACTAGGCATCCGACCTGAGGATATTCGCACAGAAAATGTATATTTAGAAAATTATTCAGGGGGAATTATCAATTCAAAGGTAGATTTGGTTGAGATGCGTGGAGATGTTTCCATTATAATTAGCCGTGCATTAAATCATGACTTCTATTTAAAAATACCTTCATATCATGACTATGAAGTGAATTCAAAAATTGAATTTGTATTTAATATGAATAAAGCCCACTTATTTAATCCAGAAACAGGTGAAAGATTGTAGTAAAAAGTTTTGAAATTTGGAGGTAATTATGGATAAATGGTGGAGCCGATCAGCTTTTTATGAAATATATATGCCAAGCTTTTGTGATGGTAATGATGATGGCATTGGGGATTTTCAAGGAATCATATCAAAATTAGATTATTTGAAGGAGTTAGGGGTAGATGGCATTTGGCTAACGCCTTTTTATAAATCTCCTAAAATAGATAATGGATATGATATATCTAATTATTATGAAATCGATTCCATTTATGGGACAATGTCAGATTTTGAATCATTTATACAAGAAGTTCATAAAAGAGATATGAAAGTCATTGTTGATCTTGTATTAAATCATACTTCTTCAGAACATCAATGGTTTCAAGAATCAAAATCTTCGAAGGATAATCCAAAACGTGATTGGTATATTTGGAAAGAGTCTACAAGTAATACGCCGCCTAATAACTGGGAATCATTTTTTGGTGGATCTGCATGGGAATATGATGAAACAACAAGGGAATACTATTACCATGCATTTGCAAAAGAGCAAGTAGATTTAAATTGGACAAATCCTGAAGTTAAAGAAGAGATGTTAAAAGTTATGAAGTTTTGGCTTGAAAAGGGTATCGATGGTTTCCGATTAGATGTAATTAACTTTTTAAAAGTAAGTAATAATTGGAGAAATAACCCTCTTGATAGGAATGAAGAGCAAGAACATCTCTATGATAAAGACCAAGAGGGAGTTTTGGATATCATACGTGAGATATCCGAATATGTACATGGGTATGGTGATACTTTTTTAGTAGGTGAAGTAGGTTCTGAAGACTTAGATATTTTAAAGCGTTACTGCGGTAATGAAAATTTGGATGTAGTGTTTAACTTTAACATAGGTAGTATTCAGAATTTTGATGTTGAAAAGATATATGAGCAACTGAAAAATATGGAAGAGAAATATAAACAAGATCAATTGCCTACTTTGTTTTTTAGTAGCCATGACATGTCTCGTTTTTATTCCAGATTTGGAGAAGAAGGATGGGAAGAAGATCGTGCTAAATTATGTGCTACATTGATACTTACAGGAAAAGGCGTTCCTTTTATTTATTATGGCGATGAGATTGGGATGAGTGATTTATGTCAATCTAATATTGAGGAAATAAAAGATATACAAGGAATAAACGCATACGAGTTGGCACTGCATTTAGGAAAGACAAAAGATGAGGCAATAATGATGGCTCATGAAAAAAATCGTGATAAGTCCAGAACGCCAATGCAATGGGATGCTTCTTTATATGGGGGATTTTCAAAAGTTGAGCCTTGGATATCACTTTCAGAGAATGTTAGTAACTCAAATGTAGAATATCAGTTGAACGATCAGCATTCTATATTAAGCTACTATAGCATGTTGCTTTCTTTGCGAAAAAAAGAGAAAGCATTATGCCAAGGTGACTATGAAGTTCTAAATAAACAAGGAAACCTTATTTATTATATAAAAAGCTATAAGGATGAACGGATTTTAGTATTGTTGAATTTCAATAAGAAGAAAACCTTATTTTCTATTGATATAGATTTGATTTCAAACTATAAGTTTTTATTTTCCAATAAACGAAGTGATTTGAAAAATGGAAAGGATATTATGCTATTTCCACATGAAGCTATGATGTTGAAATTATAAAGGGGGAACAACAAAGTGAAGTTATTAAAAACAAATGTTAAAACATGTAAAGAATTAGTGGAAGAATTTAAAGACAAAAAAGAGATGGGTGTAAATGCTGAAAAAATTGAATTTATCGGGGTTACAGATAAAGATGTATACAATATTACAGCACCATTTGAGGATCAAGGAGAACTTGTGATTGCGGGCCGTGTTGAATCTCGTGACAGTGAACATTCTCAAGTATATTTTTTCGTTGAGAAGAATGGAAAGTGGACTCCAAGAGAAGGCGCACCTGTTTTCGAACTACAAGATCCTTTTGTTACAAGAATTGATGATGATTTGGTGTTCGGGGGGGTTCAAATTTTTCAACATCCAAACAGACCAAATAGCTTCGGGTGGAGAACGGTATTTTATAAGGGGAAAAACATCTCAGACTTGAAAGAGTTTGCAAAAGGTCCGGACGGCATGAAAGACTTACGTTTGATTCAATTACGAGATGGTTCAATTGGTGTGTTAACACGCCCACAAGGAGAAAAAGGGGGACGTGGAAAAATCGGATTTTCTCGTATTTCTTCTCTCGATCAATTCACTATCGACTTAGTTAATGAAACGCCATTATTACAAGGACAGTTTATTGATGAAGAATGGGGTGGCGCAAATGAGCCGCGCCTTTTATCAAATGGATTAATAGGAGTGTTGGGCCACATTGCCTATTTTGATGAAGAAGAGAATCGTCATTACTATCCAATGGTGTTTGCCTTGGATCCACATACAAATGAAATAACAGATATTCAATTGATTTCAATGCGTTCAAACTTCTTACCGGGCCCAGCAAAACGTCCTGATTTAGAAGATGTGGTATTTAGTGGAGGGCTGATTCGTAAAGGTGATGGAACTGCTGATATTTATGCTGGTATAGGTGATGCAGAAGCGCAAAAAATGACTATAGTAGATCCATTTATACAGTACGAACAATAGAATGAATCATGAATATCGTGAAAAGTTACTTATTACACTAAATAATATAAGTCCATATTACGAAAGGTTGAAGTAATGGTAGCTTTTCATGCAGGTGTTGCAAATAGATCAATGGTTTACTATGATTTTAGGCATTTTGAAATCTTATGAAAAATGAGAACAAGAATCCTAAAATAATAAAATTTTTAGCTATTCAACCTTTCGATTATGAAAATTAGAAATATGTTAATGATACCTTTGCTATATTATATGTTGTGTGAAAATGCCGATTAGTGGATAAATACAGACTTTATGAATTATAAAAAATGCGAATGGAGGTCTATGTCTTGAAAGAACCGATTTTTTTACAACCAATTTTCAAAGAACGTATCTGGGGTGGAACAGCATTACAAAATAAATTTGGATATCAAGTTCCTTCTGACCATACCGGGGAATGTTGGGGCATTTCTGCACACCAAAATGGTCAAAGTATTGTAAGGGAAGGGATATATAAAGGAATGGGATTAGGAAATTTATATAAGGAGCATCCGAGTTTGTTTGGATACCCAAAGCCTGAAGCTTTTCCACTTTTAACGAAAATTTTAGATGCAAATAAGGATTTATCAGTACAAGTGCATCCCGATGATACCTATGCAAATGTGTATGAAAATGGTGAACTTGGAAAAACAGAATGCTGGTATATTATTGATTGTAAAGATGATGCGGAAATTATTTTTGGTCATAATGCTAACACAAAGGAAGAATTTGTTCGAATGATTGAAGAAAAAGATTGGAACAAGCTACTTCGTCGAGAAAAAATTAAACCAGGAGACTTCTTTTATGTACCAAGTGGAACAATTCATGCTTTGTGTGAGGGAACGCTTGTTTTAGAAACACAGCAAAGCTCTGATACTACATATCGTGTGTATGACTATGACCGAGTTGATAAGAATGGTAATAAGCGTGAACTGCATTTACAAAAAGCAATTGATGTGACAATGGTTCCCCATAAAAAAGTTATAAGGGATCCTAAAATTGAAAAATTACAAGGGATAACAGTGACTACATTTGTGGAAGAAACTTATTTTTCTGTTTATAAATGGGATGTGAAAGGAGAAGTTGAATTACAACAAGATAAGAATTATTTATTACTAAGTGTTATTGATGGAGAAGCAGAATTATTTAAGGATGATAAATCATATTTCTTGTCAAAAGGAGAAAATTTCATTTTACCAAGTAATTTTGGGACTTTTGAAATAAAGGGTAACATCACAATCATTGTATCAAACTCAAACAAATGAACAGAGGGATAAGGGATGGAATGGAAAAGTGTTTATGAAAAATGGGACAATTATAATCTGTTAGATAAAGAGTTGAAAGCACAATTAACAATTCTTTCTCAAGATGAAAAGTTACTAGAAGATTCATTTTATAAAACACTAGAATTTGGTACGGGAGGAATGCGTGGGGAAATAGGAGTAGGCCCTAATCGAATCAATATTTATACCATTCGTAAAGCAACAGAAGGATTGGCACGATTTGTTAAAGAATTCGGTGAAATTGCTAAAAAACGAGGGGTTGTCATTGCATATGATTCACGACATAAGTCTCAGCAGTTTGCGATGGAAGCTGCTCTTACATTAGGTCGACATAATATTAAAGTGTATGTATTTGAAGAACTACGTCCAACTCCAGAGCTTTCGTTTGCAGTTCGACATTTAGGTGCTTTTGCAGGCATTGTTATTACGGCTAGCCATAATCCTTCAGAATATAATGGCTATAAAGTGTATGGTGAAGACGGAGGGCAATTACTTCCAACAGAAGCAGATAGACTTACTAACTACGTAAATAGCATAGATAATGAATTAACAATTGAAGTTGCAAATGAAGAGGCTTTAAAAAGAAAAGGTCTATTGGAGATGATTGGAAAAGAGGTGGACAAGGCTTATTTAAATAAACTACAAACGATTACTTTAGATCAAACTCTAATTAACGAAACGGCTCAGCAGTTAAAGATTGTGTTTTCTCCTTTGCACGGTACATCCTATAAACTCATTAGTGAAGGACTGAAGCAGTTCGGCTATAAAAATGTCACCATTGTTGAAGAACAAAGGAAGCCAGATCCTAATTTCTCTACTGTAACATCTCCTAACCCTGAAGAACATGCTGCTTTTGAAATGGCCATTGCTTATGGGACAAGAGAGAATGCAGATATTTTATTTGCAACAGATCCAGATGCAGATCGATTAGGGGTAGCTGTAAAGAATCATAGTGGGAGCTACCAAGTGTTAACTGGAAATCAAACAGGAGCCTTGATGTTACATTATTTATTGAAAAAAATGAAAGAAAAAAGGGAATTGCCCCTAAATGGAGCGATTGTAAAGACGATTGTAACTTCTGAGATTGGTCGTGTAATTGCAGATGAATTTGGTATTAAGACGATAGATACTTTAACAGGCTTTAAGTTTATTGGTGACAAAATTAAAGAATTTTATGCAACTCAAGAACATACATTTTTATTTGGGTATGAAGAAAGCTACGGCTATTTAATTGGGGACTTTGTTCGAGATAAGGATGCGATACAAGCTGCATTATTTATTTGTGAAGTTGCTTCTTATTATAATAGGCAAGGTAAAAATTTGTTCAATGGTTTAATTGAAATCTTTGAAGAGTATGGGTATTTTTTAGAAGACTTGCACTCCTTAACATTAAAAGGGAAAAAAGGTAATGAACAAATCACTGCATTAATGAGCTATTTTCGACAAACCCCTCCATCCTATATTGGGAGCATTTTAGTTAATAGTATTGAAGATTACCAAGAATCTACACGTACCGATTTAAGATGTAAAACTGTTGCTCCGTTACAGTTACCTAATTCTAATGTTTTGAAATATTATCTTGAAGATGAAAGTTGGATAAGTATACGTCCAAGTGGTACAGAACCGAAAATCAAGTTTTATTTTGGTGTGAAAACTTCATCATTTGAAGATAGTATAGCTAAGCTTGAATGTATAAAAACAGATTTTTTGAATACTGTAAATAAATTTTTACAGTAAGAAAAAGGAATAGAGTAATGGGAATATTGAGACATATTACATGCTTGGATGAACTAGGAAATTTGCACTATTATTTTATTGTTTTTAAACCTAATAATGAAATGAATTAATTTTTTTGATATTTAACTTATTGCTATACGTAAAAGTTTCTTAGAATGTCCGTTTATATAATTTGAAAAATAAGGAGAAATAACTATGAACATATATCGCTATGAAAATAATCCCATTATAACCCCATTAGATGTGAAACCTCATAGAAAAGACTTCGAAGTAATCGGAGCTTTTAATGCTGGTGTTGCAAAGTATAAAGATGAAACGCTTCTTCTGCTTCGTGTAGCAGAGCGTCCGATAAGTGAAGATCCTAATATTGTTAAGGCGCCAGTATTCTGTCCTGAGACAAATGAATTGGATATTATAGAATTCCATAAAGAAGATGAACGGTATGATTTTTCCGATCCACGTGTGATTCGAAATGTATCAAATCTACAAGCATTTGAATATTTAACATCATTATCTTACATTCGTATCGCGCGAAGTAAGGACGGTCATACGTTCACTATTGATGAAAATCCGTTTATTTACCCAACCAATAAATTTGAGACTTTTGGAATTGAAGATCCACGTGTAACACAAATTGAAGACACGTACTACATTTACTTTAGTGCTGTTTCTCCTTTAGGTATTGGAGAATCTATGGTGTCTACAAAGGATTTCGTTACTGTGGAACACCATGGAATGATTTTTGCTCCTGAAAATAAAGATGTGCTTATCTTTCCGGAAAAAATCAATGGAAATTTCTATGCTCTTCATAGACCAAGTTTAAAAAGCATTGGCGGTCCTGAGATTTGGATTGCAGAATCTAATAACCTATTATATTGGGGAAATCATCAACATTTAATGGGGCTAAGAAATAACATGTGGGATAGTGGGCGTATTGGTGGAGGTGCAGTTCCAATCAAAACAGAAAAAGGATGGTTAGAGCTTTATCACGGTGCAACTCTAGAACATAGATATTGTATGGGAGCTGTTTTACTTGATCTAGATAATCCTGCAAAAGTCATTGCTCGTTCAGATAAGCCAATTTTGGAACCAGATGCTGAATATGAAAAAGAGGGATTCTTTGGAGATGTTGTCTTCTCATGTGGTGTATTGATAGAAGGAGATATCGTAAAAATGTATTATGGTGTAGCAGATACTTCGATGGCGTGTGCTGAATTAAGTCTTCAGGAAATCCTTGATTCACTCACATATTATTAATCTGAAAATATCCACTAAGCTGTTTTTATCCCACTATTTGCGGGCAGTAAAACTCTCACCTCGAAATTCGGNNAGTGGGGATGGACAAAACCCGCACTGATTAAAGTTTCACTTTATTCTTTATTGTTTTTTTTGTGCAAAATACAAATTATGTGAGGAGAAAGCGTATGAAGCTACATGATAACTGGAAAATTCGCGATTTTAATGTAGGAGAAATGAGAGATTTAGAGATTGCATCTCCTGATTTTATCGATTATTTTTGGATTACTACAAAAGTACCTGGAGATATACATTCTACTTTAATTGAACGTAACATCATTGAAAACCCTTTCTTCGGGCATAATGACCAAAAGTGTAGATGGGTAGAAGAAAAAGTATGGTGGTATCGCACAACTTTTGAGTTCCAAGAAAGCATACATGATGGGGAAATGATGGAACTTACGTTTGAGGGACTTGATACGTATGCAACTGTTTACCTTAATGGAGTCGAACTTGGTTCCACAGAAAATATGTTTATTAGCCACACATTCGATGTAACACGTGAACTGAAGATAGGAAAAAATGTACTAGCGGTAAAGTTTGATCCTATTCAAATGCATGTAAAAGATAAAGTACAGTATTATTGGTCTGGTTTCAGTAAGAAGCGTATCTGGACTCGTAAAGCTCAAAGTCATTTTGGATGGGATTGGGGGCCGCGTCTTGTTTGTGCGGGTATTTGGAAAGATGTACATTTGAAAAAAAGAAAGTATGCAAAGATTAATAGCATTTTTTCTCATACGACTGCCATTGAAAACAATAGAGCAACAGTTCAAATTGATGTAGAGATCGCTACTCATACTAAAATAAAAGAGTATGAAGCAGAAATTATATTAGCATTTGATCAGAACATAATAGAAACGCAGCAAGTTAGATTCCATAACAAAAAAGCTAATATAACTTTTCATATAGATAACCCTAATTTATGGTGGACTCATGATATTGGGATCCCCAATTTGTATACGCTAACAACTAGATTATACGTCGATGGAGAGATAGTTGATGAAGATAGTCAGGAAATCGGTATTCGCACCATTGAAGTACAACGGATTAATCAAAATGGAAACCATTGCTTTACGTTTATATTGAATGGAGTGCCATTATTTGCGAAAGGTGCAAACTGGATTCCGATTGATAGCTTTTTAGCTTCCGTGCCGGACTCACATTACTGTCATCTAATTCAAATGGCAAAAACTGCAAACATGAACATGATTCGAGTGTGGGGCGGTGGTATTTATGAAAAAGAAGTTTTTTATGATGAATGCAACAAATTGGGAATTTTAGTTTGGCAGGATTTTATGTTTGCTTGTGCACTTTACCCAGACTATAACAAAAATTTCATGGGAAATGTATATGAAGAAGTTGTACATGTCGTGAAAAAGTTACGAAACCATCCATGTTTAGCACTTTGGTGTGGGAATAACGAGAATGATTGGCTATATGAAGCTCTAAAGTCATCAGGTGAAATACAGCACCCTTTTTATGGAGAAAAAATTTATCATGAATTAATGCCAGAATTATTGGGAGAACTTGATCCGACACGTCTATTTTGGCCAAGTTCCCCTTATGGTGGAAACGATCACAATTCGCGTGAGCAAGGTGATTCTCACAATTGGCAAGTTTGGCATGGAAATATAGAGCCTCGTGTGTTTGGTGAACCGCAGACAGTAGATTATAGCATCGAAGGTGTGTCATTTAGGAACTTTAAGAAAGATACAACTACATTTGCGAGTGAGTTTGGGATGCATGCGTCATCTAATCGATATACTTTGCAGAAAAATATTTCAGATAACCAATTTTTCTGGGGAAGTAATGAAATGGCGTATCGTAATAAAGATATCCATCATCCAAAGGGAATTTTACTTATGGAAGGATATACAGGGGCCCCTGCTAATATTGAGGAATATATGGATTTTTCTATGCTAACACAAGCGGAAGGGCTGAAATATGGAATTGAACACTACAGAAGGAACAAGCTTAATACAAGCGGGGCTTTAGTGTGGCAACTGAATGATTGCTGGCCTGGTACAAGTTGGTCTGTTATTGATTATTATCTTTTGCCAAAGGCCTCCTATCACTATGCACGTAAATTTTTCAGTCCGGTCTTATTAACGATTGATCATGAACCAGAACAAGATATCAAGATTTGGGTGGTTAATGATACATTGAATCCTTATGAAGATGATGTGGAGCTGTCAGTTTATGATTTCTATGGCAAAAAACATTTTTCAAGAGTATTTTCAGTCCGTGTTGAACAAAATGTTTCAGCCTACATCGCTAGCATCTCGGAACAGCAAGTATTAAATGGAATGGATCCTCAAAAATCTTTCATTGTTATCCGTTCTTTACAGCATAAACTAGAAGAAAATATATATTATTTCCGTAATCATAAGGAATTGGCGTTACCCTTATCTAATCTAAGCGTCATGGTAGAGAAAGAAAAGCAAGAGATAGTCATTACCTCTGATACATTTGCACGTATGGTAAAAATAGAGATGGATATGGAACAGCTTGTATTTACTGATAATTTCTTTGATTTACAGCCAAATACAGTGAAGAAAGTGAAAGTAACACAAGCACAAGGAAAATGTATTCCTTGGAAATCTCTTTCCGTGTCTGCAATAAATAGTTTAAAGTAGAATTTCTATCAACGAGTATATTCTTTATTTGCAGAAGTTAAAAGGTGGATAAATGAGTAAAGAAAAGAGGAAATACATATGAAAGCAGCTGTATTCCAAGGAAAAGGAAACTTACATGTAGAAAATCAAGAAGAACGAGCATTGTACTCGAAAGAAGTACGTATTCAAGTAAAAGCATGTGGAATTTGTGGAACGGATCAACACATTTTTCACGGACATCCCGGATCAGCGGAAGTAATTCCCCCCGTTATTCTTGGTCATGAATTGTCTGGAAAAGTTGTAGAGATTGGTGAAAATGTTACGTCTTTGCGGTTAGGAGATAGAGTTTCTGTAGACCCAAATATTTACTGCGGAAGGTGTGAATATTGTAGAAATGGTCGTCCGCATTTATGTAATCATCTGCAAGCAATTGGGGTTACAAGAGACGGCGGAATGGGTGAATACTGTGTAGCTCCTGAAGAAAATTGTTACCGCCTCCCAGATGAAATAAGTTTTATTGAAGGAGCGATGGTAGAGCCACTTGGATGTGTGCTTCATGGATTTAGAAAATTGAACATTCAATCCAATCAAACTGTATTAATCATTGGTGGCGGTTTTATTGGACAATTGTTTTTACAGCTCATAAAAAGACAGGGTGTTTCATCTATTGTAGTGAGTGAGCCGAGCGAAAGTAAACATAAATTACTCTATACATTGGGAGCAGATATGATCGTCAACCCTTTATCCAATCAGTCAGAAGTAGAAGCTGTACTGCAAAATAAAGCAGACATTGTTATAGAGTGTGTCGGCCGGAAAGAGAGCATGGAACTTGCTTTTCTAGCGGCAAAAAAAGGTGGACAAATTTTATTATTCGGTGTTTCTTCACCTGAAACAAAAATTTCAGTTTCACCATTTGAAATCTTCGCAAAAGAATTGAAAATCATGGGTTCTTTTATCAATCCGCACACGCATGAAGAGGCTATTTCACTTATTCATCAAAATATAGTTGAGATTGAGCCGTTAATCAGCCATTTCTTTAACTTAGATAATATCTCGGAAAGTATGAAATCGTATTCTACTTTACAAGTATCAAAGGGGGTTATCGTACCACATGAGAATGGTTATAAAATCTAGTTCAAAAGCAGGAGGCGGGGTAGAATGAGATTAGGTGGCATAGAAGCTGGTGGAACAAAATTTATTTGTGGAATAGGGGATGAAACAGGAAATATACTCGAGCGAATAAATTTCCCTACTACAACACCTGAAGAAACAATGAAGCAAGCTCTTTCTTTTTTTAAAAGTAAGAAGTTAGATGCTATTGGGATAGGATCATTTGGACCGGTGGATTTAGATAAAACTAGTCCTACGTATGGTTATATTACAAGTACTCCTAAACAACATTGGAACAATTATAATATATTAGGAGAATTGAAGAAGCATCTCTCTATTCCTATCGCTTTTGACACAGATGTTAACGCGGCGGCGCTTGGTGAAATGGAGTGGGGTGCAGCACAAGATGTCGACAGCTGTATTTACATTACAGTCGGAACGGGAATAGGAGTAGGAGCTATTGTAGAAGGAAAGCTTTTGCACGGAATGTCTCATCCTGAAATGGGGCACATTTTAGTTCGAACACACCCTGAAGACTCATTTGAGGGAAATTGTCCATTTCATCAACATTGTTTAGAAGGAATGGCAGCTGGTCCTGCCATCGAAAAAAGATGGGGGAAACGCGCAGCTGAATTAGAACATGAGGAAAAGGTATGGAGAATGGAAGCTTTTTATCTGGCACAAGCTCTAATGAATTATATATTAACCCTTTCCCCTAAAAAAATCATTATGGGTGGTGGGGTTATGAAACAACGTCAATTGTTTCCTCTAATCTATGAACAGTTACATGAGTTATTAAATAATTACGTTAAATTGAAACATCTGGATCAGTATATCATCGCACCTGGATTGGAAGATAATGCGGGATTATGTGGAGCGTTAGCGCTTGCAAAACGAGAGGTATTACTTACTACTCTACATAATAAGTAAGAACAAATGACTTTGACTTGCGAATAAAGTGAAACTTTAATAAGCTCATACCAATCGATTTTTTACGGGCAGTTATCTCNNTGAGGTGGGAGTCTTACTGCCCGCAAATAGCGGGATAAAATAAATGGTTCTGGTTTTGGTTTCTTTTTTAGCTTTTGTTTATGTCGCTGCTATTTTTCGATTGACATAATGAACAGAAGTTTTTAGACATACTCTAGTAAATAAGAATATTTATTTGAACTAATCGGAAAAACTAAATGAAAATATATTTGACATAACACCTTTTGGTGTTATAATAACAATCGACACGAAAAGGTGTTATAATTTGATTTCCTTAGGAGGCAACAGGAATGGACAAGCAAGGACAAGAAATGTTTTTGAATTTTATTTTACAAAGAGTTCAAGAGGGTAAGGAGGATGAAGCAAAAGAAATACTTACAGAAAACTTCAAGAAACAAGATGAAGGAAGTTTTTCACAAAAAGATATTCAAGAGTTTATCCCTAAGATGATTAGCCTATTAAAACCAGAGAAATTAGAGGAAGTGCAAGCAGTTGTGAAGCAATTTTCTGGAGAATTCGGAAGTAAATAAGATCAACCAATCTAAACACGATGTTTTCCAAGCAATTTCAGACCATACACGTCGCAGTATGTTAAAACTCCTTGCTGAAAGGGAAATGTCGATAGCTGAAATTATAGAATATTTCCCGATAAGCCGTACAGCTGTGAATAAGCATCTGTATATTCTTTCTGACTCTGGTCTTGTCAGCAGTCGAAAGGTAGGACGTGAAACCCGTTATATACTTACACCAGAACCATTAGTTAATATACAAAATTGGCTGTCCTTTTTTGAACACTATTGGAGGGATAAGCTCCTTTCTCTTAAAAAATTTGTAGAGGAAGATAACGATTGGTCGTAAGAGAACCAGGATTGTGTTGTTTAACACTATTGGTTCTCTTATTTTTTATCCCGCTATTNNAAAATTCGGCGAATGCGAGGAAGTGAGGTGGGAGATAACTGCCCGTAAAAGCCCGATTGGTGAGGACTCATAATCAGTGGGGGATGGACAAAACCCCACTAATTAAAGTTTCACTTTATTTTTCTTCGTTTTAAATACGTTTTTCTGTTTCGACATTAAAGAAGTGAGCCTTTTTCATATTAAATACAAGCGTTATCATATCGCCTGATTTTATGTCATGATTAGCCTCAATACGGGTAACAAACTCTTTTCCATTAATGTGAGAGTGTACCATCCATTCTGCCCCTAATAGTTCTATTACGTCTACTTTGATTTTGACCGCTGATTCTGGTACAGCTTGGTCGAATTTTGGCTCATAATGAATATCCTCAGGGCGAATGCCTAAAATGAATTCTTTTTTGTCATATCCTTTAGCTTCTAAATCTTTTAATTTTTCTTTTGGTACTGCTATTTTCACATCTTCAGTATGGAAAAGGCCATCTTGTAATGTACCGTTAAAAAAGTTCATGGCAGGTGAACCGATGAAGCTACCTACGAAAACATTCTCAGGATTATCATATACTTCTTTTGGTGTCCCAACTTGTTGAATAATACCATCCTTCATTACAACAAGGCGAGACCCCATTGTCATTGCTTCTGTTTGATCATGTGTTACGTAAATAGTAGTTGTACCAAGGCGTTGATGAAGCTTAGAGATTTCCGAACGCATGGATACGCGCAATTTAGCATCAAGATTTGATAAAGGCTCGTCCATTAAGAATATTTTTGCATCACGAACAATGGCACGCCCCAATGCCACACGTTGACGTTGGCCGCCAGAAAGAGCTTTTGGTTTACGGTCTAAATATGTTTCTAATCCTAAAATTTTGGCTGCGTTTCGGACATGCAGGTCAATCTCATCTTTTGGAAGCTTTCGAAGCTTTAAGCCGAACGCCATATTATCATAAATAGACATGTGCGGGTATAGTGCATAGTTTTGAAATACCATTGCTATATTACGATCTTTTGGCGCTACGTCATTTACGCGCTCTTTATCAATGTAAAAATCTCCTTTAGAAATATCCTCTAAACCTGCTATCATGCGAAGAGTTGTGGACTTTCCGCAGCCGGACGGACCTACAAATACAATGAATTCCTTGTCTTTAATATGAAGATTAAAATCTTTTACTGCGGTTACATTATTATCATAAATTTTATAAATATTTTTTAAGAGTAGTTCTGCCATCTTTTCGTTCCTCCTGATAATCATTTGATAAAACCGGTTTAACTAATGTATATCATAGGGAATGATGTGAGTGTAGGGTTTTTGCGTGAATTTACAAAACTTTATATTAAATTCATAATTAATTAACATTAAATCAATTTGTAATTAATAAAACCGGTTTAATATTTTTTGCAGGGAGGTGAATAAGTGGTCACGATAAAAGATGTTGCCCAATTAGCTAAAGTTTCGAAAGGAACCGTATCAAATGTTTTAAGCCGAAAAAGGCCAATTAGCAAGGAAGTGCAAGAAAGAGTACTAGAAGCGGCGAGACAGCTAAATTACAGACCAAATTATTTGGCCAGAAGTTTAGCTATACAGCAAACAGGGATTATTAGTTTAAATATGCCAATGGAAAGCACGAAATTTAGCCCTTTTCATTTTTCTTTATTAAATGGAGTACTAAACGAATGCTCAGAGAGAGGATACAGAGTATTGGTCAATAGATTATCAAATGGGGACGAATTTCGTCCGTCTGACCCTATTGACGGGGAAATTATTCTTGATCCATCGGAAAGTGATCCTCGAATCAAAGAAAGACAAGAACAAAAGATGCCTTTTATTCTTGTAGGTAAACCACCGAAGAAATTCGAAAAATCCATATCTTACGTAGACAATGACAATATTCAAATTGCTTTACAGGTGACGGATTATTTACTTTCTTTAGGACATAAACATATTCTCTTTTTAAATGCTCCGAAAGAAAGAACGGTAAGCCAGGAAAGGTGGTTAGGATACAAGATGGCATTAGAAGAAAAAGGATATACTACTCAGCAACATTTAGTACATTTTAAAACAAACAATCTACCATCTTTTGATTTTGCGTATGAAAAGACAACGATGCTGTTGGATAAGCTGAAAGAAATAACAGCTATCATTACTGACTCCAATCATATGGCAATGGGAGTTTATCAAGCGGCAAGGGACAAGGGATTACATATTCCTGATGATTTATCCGTTATTTCGTTTAGCAATGATATCAATTATGTAAACCATTTTAATCCGCCTTTAAGCTGTGCAAACTTAAAGGCGGAACTATTGGGGAAGGAAGCAGCAAAGATGTTGTTGGATCAACTTTCAACTCAAGATAAAGTAATAAAGCGAGTTATGATTTCTTCAGACTTTATGGATCAAGGTTCATGCAAATCAATTATTTGAATGTTCACGTAATAGGGGGAGACCATGTTGGCGATGAAGAGAAAATCTAAATTTCATATTGTGTTTATCATGTTATGTATGTTTACGCTTTTATTAAGTGCATGTTCAACGGGTGAAAAGACAGATACCACGGCAAAAGAAAGTAAGAAAATTCGTATTTTAGCCAATGTAATCGGCGGTAAAGATGATGCAGAGCAGAAATTGTTTATAGAAGAAATTGAAAAAAAGACAGGATTACAAGTTGAAATGATAAAGCCACCTGCCAACTATGATCAAAAATTGTTTACCTCTATTTCTTCAGGAGAGCAATATGATCTTATCTATTTAACGAAAAACGTAATGGATATTTTAGTGGAGCAAGGTGCATTAATGGAATTAAATAATATTATTAAAGATTCATCTGTTTTATCTGACAAAACTGTGATTCCAGACAGTGAATGGAAAACGATCACGTATAAAGATGGCAAGATTTATGGTGTTTTCAACAAAATGGAAGGCGGTACAATGCCGATTATTAGACAAGATTGGTTGGACAAGCTTGGATTAAATCAGCCGAAAACGTTAGATGAATTTTATACCGTATTAAAAGCCTTTAAAGAGCAAGATCCGGATGGAAACGGCAAAGCGGATACGTATGGAATTTCCACGGTTGGTTTAAATGATATTCAACCATTTATGAGTGCTGAAGGCGTCAAATATAAGTATGTGATGAAAGGTGGAAAACGCACGATTCCATACGCTACCGAAGCAGCTATTCCTGTTTATGAGTGGTTAGCTAATCTTTATAAGGAAGGTATCCTTGACCCGAATTTCGTGACGAATGATACAGCAAAAATGCGTGAGCTATTCTTGACAGATCGTGTCGGTATGGTCACTTATTGGGATGCGTGGGTTGGATTATTTAATAACATTCGACAAAAAGAGAACCCAGCTACAACATTCAAAGCAGTTGGTATAGCTGGTGTAAAGGGGCCTAATGGTTATATGCTTCATCGTGGAGATCCAAGCCTTTTTGCGATCCCAGCTAATGCGAAAAATGTAGAGGGAGCGCTAAAATTTCTTGAGTTTTGGCATTCTGAAGAAGGTAATTTGTTAAGTACATTAGGTATCAAGGGTCATGATTATACCGTAAAAGACGGCAATTATGAATTAACAAATATCGGTCAAGAACATGGAATGGATCATGGCGTCATTACACCTAACAACACGAAATTTCAAAACCCAATCGGTTTACTCCCGGGAGTAGAGGAAGCTAGAAAAATAATCATGGAGAATAACTCTACCCTTGAAATCGCAACAGATAAATGGCCAGATGCAGAAAAGATTGTGACGAATTATGCTTTTAAAGCTATCATGGGTGAAATTCCAGCAAAAGATGCAGTCAAACAAATGAACAAAGAATTAAAAGCCGCCAACTTAATTGACTAAATAAACTGTGAACATCTAGATTAAGTTTCTACACATAATAATAACAATGCAAGTCTATATACAAGAAGAAAGGGAGAGAGAGTATGCTGCTCTTTATCCTTTCTTTTTAAAACATTAATGAGGAGAGCAAATCAGTGAAACTCGTTCAAAAACATTTCAGTCTTTACCTTATGCTTTTACCGGTTTTTCTTTACTTTTGTATTTTCAGCTACTACCCTTTGATTCGCGGATTTATGATAAGCTTTCAAGAGTTTAGAGTAATCGGTGAGCGTCCCTTTATTGGATTGAAAAATTACGAAACAGTTCTTACCGATCCGATATTTTGGCAGACATTAAAAAATACCGCCATCATTGGTGGAGGAGTTTTAATTGTTGGATTTATTGCGCCTATCTTTGTCGCCGTTTTGCTAAACGAAGTGTTATGTCTTGTCTTTAAACGTTTCATTCAGACTGTTATTTATCTTCCTCATTTATTTTCATGGGTAGTAGTTGGAGGAATTTGGATTTTTATGCTATCTCCTGACGGCGGCCTTGTGAATTCATTTTTAACTGCTATCGGAAAAGAAAGGGTACACTTTCTTGCCAATTTAGACTATGCAAGAGATATTATGATTCTTTCCGCCACATGGAAAGATATGGGTTATAACTGTATTATTTATTTAGCGGCGATTACAGTGATTAATCCAACGTTATATGAAGCAGCCCGCATAGATGGAGCAAACCGCTGGCATGAAATTCGTCACGTCACAATCCCACAGTTAATTCCAACTATGAAAGTGGTTTTGCTTTTAAATATAATGGGGATTTTGAGGATTTTCGATCAAATCTTTATTATGCGCAATTCAGCCACTGCAAATAAGGTTGATGTCCTCATGATATATATTTATGAAAAAGGGATTTTAAGTTTTAAGATGGGTGTTGCGGCTGCTGCTTCATTTATCATCATTTTTATTACTTTACTATTAGTTCTGATTACAAGAAAATTAACCAAATACGACATGGAGTGAGAAAATGAAACGGAAAATAAGTGGTGAAACATGGAAAGTAAACCTATCCCGCTTTTGTATATATGTATTTTTCACCTTATTGGTGCTAACGATGATCATTCCGATATGGAATACATTTGTTGTTTCGATTAGCTCTAATCTTACTTCCATGAACGTAGGAATAAAATTATGGCCGAGCGATTTCAGCTTGGAAGGATATAAGACCATTTGGGGGAAGATGGAGCTTTGGCGTCCGTTTGTCAATAATGTAATCGTAACTGTTATTGGAACCATTCTTCATGTGTTTCTGGCAGCGATGGCAGGGTATGTGATCATCCAGCGTGATTTACCTGGGAAGAAAATGATTACTACGCTTATTATGATGACGATGATTGTTCCTCAGGAAGCAATTATGATTCCATTATATATCGTGAATAAAGAGTTAGGTTTATTAAACACATTAACCTCTCTTGTGTTATCTGGATTAGTTTCTGGTTTTTCCATTTTCTTGATGCGTAATTTCTTTCTATCTGTTCCATACAGCATTGCAGAATCTGCACGGATGGATGGTGCAGGAGATTTTACCATCTTTACAAAATTGTATTTGCCGATAGCAAAACCGGGAATTGCAACTGTAGTGTTGTTTGAATTTGTAGCAAGATGGAATCATTTTGTATCCGCCCTTTTATATATAAATGATACAAAAAAGTACACGCTTCAAATTGCTTTGCAATCACTGGTTATCGGATCGGACGCTACATCAACAAGCACATTCTTTACACCCAATGTTCGGATGGCAGGGATTTTGATTGCCTTAATTCCATTGTTAATCATTTATCCGTTTGTCCAAAAATATTTTGTTAAAGGTATATCGTTAGGTTCAACAAAAGAATAGAGTGGAAAGAGGGAGTTTAGAAGTGGAGAGAATGTTAGAACTTTCACGATTTATTACAAAAGAAGAAGAGCGTACTTATATTGAAGTGCCATTTCAAATGGAAGAAGATGTGTTTCGCTTAATGGTTAAATATGAAGTGACAAGTCAAGGCGAGAAAAATTGTGTCGTTGATTTAGGTGTAAAAGATTCTCAGCGAGTGAGGGGATGGAGCGGTGGTGCTCGAAAAGAATTTTATATTGATCATAACCATGCTACACCTGGATATTTGTCAGGCAAATTGGAAAAAGATGAATGGGCCATTTTGTTGGGAGCATACCATATTGTAGACGAAGGATGTCTTGTGAATATAACCATATCTTTTGAAAAACAAATACCTTTAGAGAAAAAATGGCTAAAAGGAGATTTACATACTCATAGTATGCATAGCGATGGCTCCTACACACTTGAGGAAAATGCCCGAATAGCAAAAGAAAAAGGATTGGATTTCTTAGGAACGACGGATCATAATACGGTAAGCCAAAACTTTGAAGCTAAAGACATGGATCAAGTATTATTTATTCCTGGGATGGAATTAACAACATATAACGGTCATTGTAATCTATTTGGAGTACATGAGCCAGTTACAGATTTTCGAGCAACGACAACTAAAGAAATAAGCGAAAGATTGGAAGAAGCAAGAAAAAAAGGATGTATAATTTCCATTAATCATCCTTTTGACCAATACTGTCCTTGGGAATATGGTTTTGATGTCGATTACGATTTAATTGAGGTATGGAATGGTCCTTGGAGAGAGTGCAATGAGCAAGCTGTCAACTGGTGGCACAACCAACTTGTTCAAGGTCAAAGGCTTACAGCCGTTGGAGGAAGCGATATGCACCGTCCAGACCCATATGTAAGACAAGGAACGCCAACGACTCATGTATATGCTTCTAAATCAGTGGAAAGTATTTTGGAAGCAATTGAAAGAGGTCATGTTTACGTATCCTTTGATGTGCATGGCCCTACCATTGATTTGACATGTGGACAAGCTATGATGGGCGATATTATCGCAACAAAGAATGCAGAGCTTTCTTTAATGGTAAAGAACATAAACGAAGGGGATGTTGTAAAGGTCATCTCTAATAAGAGAAAAGAGTTTGAAGTAAAAATCAATCAAGGGACAGATGTATTCAAGCATTGTTGGTGGCATAAAGAAGAGAGAACATTTTATCGCGTGGAGGTATGGAGGTATTTTTCAGTTGTAGATAAAGAGTTAATGGTAGCAATGAGCAATCCAATTTACTTTAAGGTAGAAATGGTGTAAGGCATTGGAAGACGTTATAGTAAGACAAAACAAAGCGGCTATGCACTTGCCGAAATCCACCAAAACTTTTTTGCTTATTTTATGTTTAAGTGGTATTGCTACCAGTTTATCTACTGTTTTTATCAATGTTTTTTTGTATAAGGTCTCTCTTAATATTTATGATGTTGCTTTATTTAATTTCCTGACATATCTAGTATGGGCCCCTGCATTTTTGTTAGCAGGTATATTGAGTAAAAAAATAGAAAGAAAGTTTTCTATTATTATTGGTAGTGTGTTTAAACTACTCTTTTACCTATGGATTGTAACACTTGGAGAAAATGCTGCCAATCATGTGACTGAGTTGGCTATTCTTTTTGGAATTGGATCAGGATTTTATTGGCTGTCTATTAATACACTGACCATTGATTATACAAATGATCAAAACCGGGACTGGTTTAATTCCATTAACGGGGCCTTCACCTCCATTTCCCAAATGGTTGGTCCTTTATTAGCCGGTTGGATTGTTGAACTTCTCCCTGGATTTATAGGTTATAAAATGATATTTGGCATTGCTGTTTTCTTTTTCTCCCTGGCGATGCTTTTCACTTTTTTCTTGCCAAATAAAGGGGAGCAAAGCTCATTTCAATGGAAGGCAATCAAGAAAATTCATGAAGCTAAAGAATGGCGGCATTTGGCATATGTATTTATGTGCTTGGCTTTTCGCGATGGGGTTATTTCCTTTGTCATTTCGTTATGGGTATATGTTGTAACGAAAAGTGAAGGGCTGCTTGGGAATTTCGCTTTTATGACGACTACACTGTCTATTATTACGTACTATCTTATCGGTCGATACAGTAAGAAAGAACAAAAGTGGAAGCTCATTATATGGGGAAATGCTCTGTTAAGTTTGTCTATATTAGGCCTAGTTTTCGAAGTCAACTTTGTCACCTTGCTTATCTATGGAATTGCTTCCGGCATTTGTATCCCGATGTTTACCGTTCCTTTCAATACATTAGCATTAAATTCTATTGCTAAGTTTGATCAAAAAGGAAAACTTCGTATTGAAATGGTGGTATCAAGAGAAATGGCATTAAGTGTGGGAAGAATCACGAGTGTTGGCTGCTTGGCTGTTATTTATGCGTTAAGCAAAAATCCAGCAGAGGTCATCCCATGGTTTCTGACGGTACTTACCATCATAGGAAGTTTATGCATACTCTTTCTTAGTCAATATAAGCATACATTGTAAGCCTAGACAGAAAATGTTTAGGTTTTTTTTAAAGGAAAATCCTCAAAGATTTTCCCAAATGTTTTAGAACAACAATTCCAAAACTACAAACAAAATGAGGTACTTGTCACAGATATCATTTTTTCCATTTGAAGATAAATTTCTCAATTTATCCCGCTATTTGT
>NUMR01000026.1 GCA_002578045.1 Bacillus cereus | reverse complement strand
ACAGGTCCAACGGGAATAACGGGTTCAACCGGAGAAACAGGTCCAACGGGAATGACGGGTCCAACTGGAGTAACAGGTCCAACGGGAATGACGGGTTCAACGGGAATAACAGGTCCAACCGGAGAAACAGGTCCAACGGGAATGACGGGTCCAACTGGAGGAACAGGTCCAGTTGGAGCAATAGAAACGACAAATGTATTGTATTTTACTTTTTCAGACGGACAAAAACTCGTATATACAAATGCTGATGGCGTACCTCAATATGGAACAACACAGATATTGTCACCAAGTGATGTTTCCTATATTAACTTATTTATAAACGGAATTCTTCAGCCACTACCTTCATACCAGGTTGTAGCAGGACAGTTAACTCTGTTAGCCCCTAATGCTCCAGTACAGGGAGCATCAATTATTTTGCAATTCATTACTATTAGTTAAAAAAGGACAGATTTCTTTATTAAGAAATCTGTCCAAAAGTAAAAAATGTGGATTAAGTTACGATAAACTCAACGGTGATAGGGATTCCTGGATCCAATGTGTCTCCCCCTGGAATTGTGATTGCACCAGCTGCGCCAGTAGTAACACTAGAGCTGCCCCCTGGTTGGAGTACACCATTCACGTATAGGTTATAATACGTGAAAATTGGAAATGCTGTAGCAGCTGTACCAGCGTCATTTAGACAAGCTGTAGCAGCAACCGCAAACGCAGCACCTGTCCCTGTTCCTGCACCTAGTGTGGATGTAAATCTTCTAGAAGCTATAAATGGAGGTACGATAGCCATTTGGTATTCACCTCCTTCTTAATTTTATTAGGACTAGATTATAAGAAAACTTGTCCTATGTTGTATTCTATGACGTAGCTAAATACTAGAAACGGCTTATGTACTAGTATTTAAGTGCAATTATTAATTTTTGCTGATAAAGAATTACATGATAAATACCACTATAAGATTCCGGAATGCAATGCAATGGGAGATGCCTTAGGACTTGTTTATAAGGTGTTGAAATAATAAAAAAGCTAACTGCAATGAGAACATTACATCCATGAATTTATGTAAAACTAATACTTTCATCCGATTCTTAAAAACCGACTAAAATCTTACATGAAATTTCTTATATAGTGAAATCTATAAAAACAAAGAGGGTGTCTCCAGAAAGTCATTTTTAATGACCTTTTGGGACACCCTCTTTACTTTTGGATTTTAAAATGAAAAAGACAGAATTATTTACTTGAAAGGATATTATTGTTCGGGGCATATAGCTTCCTTATCCAGATGGTGATGTAGTACTAAACCTTAAATGTATTTATATTTTTTATATCTGTTTATTACGTATATTTTTAAAAATGGACGTCAATTTTTACACAATGTAACTCTTAAGTGTATATATTAATTAAATAGATAATAGGAAAAATATCCTCTGCTAATTTTAATTAATACATGTATATAACTCCGTACATCATATTATGTATGTTTATTGTGTAGCACAAAAGCAGATTACGAGATTTTAATATAAAATGTAGATGTTTATATTAAAAATTGAATAATATGTAAGGAAGGTGAACCTTAATGAAATCTTTGACTGTTATTATTCCATATAGTACTCAGGAAAATATACTAGAGGCATTGATTATATCTGCTTGGCAGCTTGATCCGATAGAAATTATCATTTTATTGCGCAATTCTAAAAGTGGATTATACACAATAGCAAAGAAACATAAATGTCGTATTTTTTTCGAAGATAGACATATTGAAAATCATTCTAGATATGTGGCAGCATTAAAAGCAGCAAGAGGGGATGTCCTATTATTTTTAAACGGGAATTTTTCTGTTCCTTCAGCTCAAATAAGAGAATTTCTTGAACCGATTCTTATAAATCAAACCGATGTTATTTTAAATAATTTAAATGGAATTATTGATATAGGTAAATGTAATAATTTAGATATGGTATGGAGAAAAATGTTAAATGAAATTTTACATCGACCTGATTTAAAGGGGAACTCTCTGCTCTCAATGCCATACGCACTTACAAAAGAGGTTGTGGTTGGAATTGGTTATGAGGTTCTCAAAAAACCAATTCTTTCACATACGATGCTGGTGGACCAAGGGTGGCGTATTAGTCATCGTTATTCAATAAATATGTTATCTAATGAGGAATTGCTACAAGAGGACGGATATTTATTTAAAGAAAAATTATCAGATGTAGAGAAGCTTAAAATAAAAAATTATTTAGTCGTATTATCTACATGGTTAAAAAAATATGGTACAAGGGGTGGTTTTACGGATTGGGGTAAGAGAAGAGATATTATTAAGCAATTAAGTCAAAATAAATATTTCCCATCTTATCAAAAAGGATGGGGAATGAAATCTTCTATATACGATGGGAAACAGCTTTCCGTCATTATACCAGCACAAAATGAAGAAGCAACAATTGAACAAGTCATTCGTGAAGCCAGAAAACTTGAACCATATGAAATTTTGGTTGTAGTGAACGGTTCAGATGATCAAACAGCAGCTATTGCATCTCATCTTGGGACAGCTGTTATTGAATACACTGAGCGCCTTGGTCATAATGTTGGTCGTGCGATTGGCGCTCTTGAAGCTAAAGGGGATATTCTCTTATTTGTAGATAGTGATTTCAGCATTCAGGCCAGTGATTTGCATCGATATACGCAGGCTGTTGCCGATGGAATAGACATAGCACTAAATAATTTAAAACCAAGTTTAAATCCCCCTTTTTACATTGTTGATATTGTAAAGTACATGCTGAATTCGGCTTATAATCGTCCTGAGTTAAGTAATGGATCATTAGTGGCTATCCCACATGCTATCAGTAGGTCTTGCATAGAAGGAATAGGATGGGAAAGTTTATTATGTCCTAGTCTTGCACAAGTCAAAGCTATAATACAAGGATATAGAGTAGAGTGTATACATTATGTAGATGTTGTAAAGCCAAATCGGATTCGTTCAAAAGAGCATATCAACCAGAAAGGTCATCCACCAGCAGTATTACGAATAATGGGTGATCATATTGAAGCATTGTCTTACTTAATTAAACATTTGGACTTGCATGATGATTTAGACGTGAGAGAGTAGGGGGAAATAAAAATATGAAGAAATCACTTTCCGCCATTA
Organism: Bacillus cereus; assembly: GCA_002578045.1. Lineage (GTDB taxonomy): Bacteria > Bacillota > Bacilli > Bacillales > Bacillaceae_G > Bacillus_A > Bacillus_A cereus_AK. The sequence goes on along the minus strand of NUMR01000026.1, from coordinate 90,461 downwards.
TATTAGTTGAACATGAAATAAATTCGTTAGCGGATGTTATTCAATCCACTACAAATCTATTCCCTTATGAGATTATTGTTGTAATCAACGAGAATACGGGGAAAAATCAAAATATTGCAAATGAATTTGGGTGCAAATATATTTTATACAATCAAGAAAATTATTATGCAGCACGTGTCGTAGGAGCAAAAGCAGCAAAAGGAGACGTCGTGTTGTTTTTAGATGCAAATACAGTTATTCCGCCTTTGGAACTTAAACAATTCGTGCAACCTGCTTTAGAAGGTACGTCCGATGTGGTCCTTAATAATTTACAATCTTTTTTTCTTGAAAGGCAACGAAAGCAATGGCCAGACTCAAATACGGTTTGGCGACAAATGGTAAATGAGATATTAGGAAAAATAGAGTTTCATATAAATTCAATTCTTTCTTTACCGCATGCAATTACCAAAGATGCCTTGAAGAAAATCAATTACGAAAGTCTAGTGAATCCTGTGCTAGCTCATATGAAACTCATTGAAAAAAATCAATGTTTTAGCTTTCATTATTCTATAGATACAACATTATCTAAAGAATTTTGTTTAGAAGATCAATATTTAAATAAAAAATCATTATCAGTTGATGAACGCCAAATTATGAACAAGCATTTGGATGCGTTGGCAGAATGGTTAAAGGAAAATGGAACAAGAGGTATGTATACAGATGGTATAAGAAAACGAGATTATATAAAAATACTTAAAGAAAACAAAAACATTCCTTTTTCTCAAAAAGGGTGGGGGATGAAATCGCTAATATACAATGGAAAACAGTTGTCTGTCATTATACCAGCACAAAATGAAGAAGCAACAATTGAGCAAGTTATTCGTGAAGTCAGAAAAATTGAACCTTTAGAGATTATTGTTATTGTAAATGGTTCCACCGATAATACTGCAAATATTGCTAAAAAACTGGGTGCTACGGTTATTGTGTATAAAGACGCGTTGGGGCATGATGTGGGGAGAGCAATCGGTGCATTGGGTGCAAAAGGTGATATTCTTTTATTTTTGGATGGAGATATTATGCTTTCTGCAAAAGACTTACATCCATTCCCTCAAGCAATTGCAGATGGATTCGACGTCGCTTTGAATGATTTAAACTCGTATTTATCCCGCTATTTCCCCCTTCATATTGTTACTTTATTCAAGTATGCTTTAAACCTAGCATGTGATAGAAAAGATTTAGGTATAGGCTCATTTACAGCGATACCTCACGCAATAAGTAGAGAATTTCTCAATGATGTTGGCTGGGATGCATTAATATGTCCAAGTGTTGTACAAGTGAAAGCTGCGTTAAATGGCCATAAAATAAGTTGTGTTCATTATGCAGATGTAATCAAAACGAATCGAATTCGTCTAAATCAAAATGTTGTAACAAAAGGATATTCGCCAACTACATCACTTATTTTAGGTGATCACTTAGAAGGTCTCTCATATTTATTATTTGCAAAATATAGCTGCCGAGTTTGATATGAAAAATCATTTAGAGCCCTTTATCACAGGGCTACAACAAATAAATGAAAATTGCATTATAAACCAAGTTAAAGTAGATTTATATTTTGATAAACATTTAGGGCATATTCCATTAGAGAAAAATAAAATTATGTATTATATAAACTTACTAAAGTGTAAAAAATGATGGTCTTATCACAGAGAAAGAAAATAAAAGATAATAATATAACAGCTTAGAAAGGAAGAATAGAATAAAATGAGAAATTGTATTGTAACAGTTATTGGCCTAGGCTATGTAGGTCTTCCTTTAGCAGTTCATTTTGCTAAACAGGGCTATAAAGTAATTGGACTAGATCAAGATGAGGAAAAAATAAAAATGATTTTCAAAGGTGAGAGTTATATTCCAGATGTTTCTTCAGAAGTTATACAACAATTATTACAAGATAAAAAGTTGATTGTGCATACACCTACGAATGGTGTTAAAGAGTTTAAGAAAAGCGATTATGTTATTGTCACCGTTCCAACCCCTATTAATCAAAAAAAAGAACCCGATTTAAGTGCACTTATTTCTGCATCAAACTATATTCAGCAGAATCTCCAAACAGGACAAACCTTCATTTTTGAAAGCTCCACTTATCCAGGAACGTTAGAAGAAATAGTAATTCCTATTATATCGAAATGTGGAAAGAAAGCGGGAGTAGATTACTATATTGGGTATTCCCCAGAGCGCATTGATCCCTCAAATGATCGATATACAGTGCAGTCTATTCCAAAAGTAGTAAGCGGTCAAACAGAGAAATGTAAACAAAAAGCTTTAGCATTATATGCAACTGTATTTGATAAAGTTGTACCAGTTAGTTCACCAAAAGTAGCGGAAATGTGTAAGCTATTTGAAAATATTCAGCGTTTAGTTAATATTTCCCTTGTGAATGAATTAAATGCTTTGTGTAAAAGATTAAACATAGATTTTCGTGAAGCGATAGAGGCAGCGGCCACTAAGCCCTTTGGTTTTATGCCATATTGGCCGGGACCAGGAATCGGTGGACATTGCATTCCAGTAGACCCTTTATATTTTCAGTGGAAAGTAAATGAGTATGGTTTGACTAGTGAATTAATAGAAGTAGCTCATCAAATTAATGCAAGAATGCCACAAGAAGTAGTAAATCAAGTGAAGGAAGTCGTACAATCCCCTGCAAGTATTTTGGTTATTGGTATTGCCTATAAGAAAGATGTAAATGACATGCGTGAATCACCAGCTATTCCTATCATACAGTTATTAGCAGATCTTGGATATGTAGTGCAATATTATGATCCGTTTATTCCTTCTGCAAAAATTGGAGATACAGTCTACGAATCAATTGTTTTAGAAGAATCCACATTGAAACAGGTGGGATGTACACTTATTTTAACAGACCATTCAAACATTGACTGGCAGTTTATTAAACAAGCAAATCATATTGTAGACACACGTGGTGTCATAAAGAAGGTGAGTGCATGAGCAAACGTTGTTTAATTACAGGTGGGGCTGGATTTATTGGATCACATTTGGCAGAAGAACTGGTTAAAAGGGGTTATCAAGTAACAATTGTCGATAACTTTTATAAAGGAAAAAGTAGTTACCATACGAATTTAGTGGATTCTATCCCCATCATTCCAATAAGTGTCTTAGAAAAAGATACAATATATGAATTGGTTCAACAACATGATGTTGTGTTTCATTTAGCAGCGATTTTAGGTGTAAAGACTACAATGGAAAAGAGTATTGAACTGATTGAAACAAACTTTGATGGAACAAGAAATATTTTACAAGCGGCACTGGCTGGAAAGAAGAAAGTTATTTTTGCATCTACTTCTGAAGTATACGGAAAAGCGAAACCACCTTTTAGAGAAGAAGGGGATCGTCTCTATGGAGCGACTTCAAAAATTCGCTGGAGCTATGCATTATGTAAAACATTAGAAGAAACCCTTTGTTTAGGATATGCATTGGAGGGATTACCAGTAACAATTGTTCGTTATTTTAATATATATGGCCCAAGAGCAAAAGATGGTCCGTATGCCGGGGTGATTCCACGTTTTATTCGTGCAGCCTTACAAGGTGAAGACATTCTTGTATATGGAGATGGAACGCAAACACGTTGCTTTACGTATGTAAGTGATGCAGTAGAGGCAACAATTAGCGCAATGGATGCAAAAGCAAATGGGGAAATATTGAATATTGGTTCTGAAAATGAAAAAAGTGTACAAGAAGTAGCAGAAAACATTCATCAATTAACCAATTCATCCTCAAAAATTGTTCATGTTCCCTTTGAAGAAGTATATCCGCATGGATTTGAGGAAATTCAAAATCGTCGGCCTGACGTAACCAAACTAAAAGAAATTTTACAGTTTCATCCAAGTACGTCATGGGAAAGAGGTTTAAACGAAACTATAGCTTGGTTTCGTGGTACAAAAAATAAATAAGTTATTGTTTTAGTGAGTTATAAAGTAAACAAAAAAGAGTCCTGAATTACTAGGGGGCACTGAAAACGGGATTGCTTTAAAAAAATAACACACATTTTATCAATATATTGAAAAACAAGGAATATATCACCTGTATATAGTAGGTGATGGATTCCTTTTTCTTATGAAGAGGACTTTTTCAGTGTCTTCGAATTACTAGAGGCTCTTGTTTACTGTAAATTCCTAAAAGATTTTAGTGCAAATATATTACTAGAGATTAGTTCGCCTAGATATGTTTATTACCACTAGTTAATAGTTTTGATTTTACTAGTTAGTAGATATGTATATAGCCGTGTCTTTCTTTGTTATTCCACATAATGTAGTAATGAAGATATAAATGGAATGGAGGGAAATTAATGGCTTGTACAAGTAGGAATTGCTTTAACATTTGTTTAGAAACTAAGGTTAATCCAAATGGTGGCGCAGAAATAGTTGTAAGATGCAACGATGAGTGTTCACCTAATTTTAATGTAATACCGTTTATTGCATGTATTGATATTACATTAAATGATGATTTGAGTTTTTCATCTGAACTGTTTAGTCTTACAAAAAGATAGTTTGACAGTTACTATTAAGCGTTTTTCTTATTTTATTTAACTCGTGAAGAATGCCGTTCCCTTACTTTTTTAAATGCATATTCTATAAGTAGATGTTAATAGAAAGGAGGGATAGTTATGGCGTGTACTACTAATAATGTTTGTTTTGATGTATGTCTTGAGATTACCATTACTCCTGGAGGCGGGGTGACGGCGGCTGTAAATTGTGGTGGAACATGTGGGACAAGTCCTACCATTGTAATAAATCCTAGTGGAGCAATTGTGATTACATTACCATTAGTTGCATGTTTCTCAATCACATTAAATGACGACTTAAGTGTTTCATCTTTATTAACAAGTCTTTCTTTTCAAACTTCTTAAGATAGTGCATTTTTAGAAAGATAGTAAATAAAGAATTTTTTCTTATTTATTTACTACTAATGACTAGTTAGATGTATAAGAACATAAAAAAAGACGGTGTTAATCCGTCTTTTTTTACTTTTGTTATTTGTTTGTATGGAATGTATAATTTGGGGACAATTAAAGAGTTAATTGTATAGGTAGTCTCAAGAAAAAATTAAGGATTAATGATTAAAAAAGGCTCTTTTTCCTTTCTGATTGATGAGATAAGAAATCCCTTCTATATGATCGCCAATAATTTGTTGTGTCGATAACGGAAGTTCGCCTTTTTTAGAAAAATGTTTTTCTGGACGAACACGATTCATTTTATCTACTCCAACGGAATGAACATTTTTAACATTAAACCCTTCTATAATTGTTCTAACCTGGCTATAAACCGGCGAGGCAAGTGCGTCAAAACCAATTTTGTTAATACAATTCCGACTAAAAGCATGAGGGATAGCAATTGTTGAACCCATGCCTAAATCTTTACGATTACATGCTAAATTAACAGCATATTTACAAGCTGTCACAATAGAATAAGGAAAACGATACATATAATAATGTTCTAATTTGTTTAAAGCTAGATCTACGCCATTTTGAACGGAACGAACGAACGGTAATAAATCGGTTTTAGAAATCAAAAAATCACCGTCAATAAACAATAAAATATCACCTTTTGCAAAATATGCACCAATAGCACGTCCAGTATCATTTCCAAGCGCCTCTTGGTAGGTAATAACAGTTACCCCGCACTCTTTCGCGATTTTTTCTGTATTATCGGTTGCCCCATTAACTACAATAATAATCTCAAGAGGCTCTAATTTTCGTGTTTCTTGAATAACAGCTTCAATTGTTCTTTCTTCATTCTGGACAGGAATTATAACGGATAATTGTTTTCCTCCGTAAGTATTAGAATGTAGTCCCTGACCTGTAGTGATTTGCGGCATATATTTTTGTTTTTTGCGTTTTAATCCTTCAACAATATCACGCCTTCTGTTTCTATCTGTATAATGAGCTCGTGAATGTTGTATATCACTAATCCATTCTGCTAATGCTTCAATATGGTTTCCCATAATTTGTTTTTCAGAAACAGAAAGTGGTGTAGAGGAGAATAAATTTTGTTGTGGATGGTAGTGATTTGCGGGCATTGCATCAATCTCTATATCATGAGAAATACAAAACCCATTTTTAATAGCCTTTAACTGTGCTAGGATTGGATTTACTAAGCTATCAGCGTGAATTCTCTCAACAACTTTTTTTGTCATTGCGTAAGGAGTGAATGCTAAGGAATCTATGTTTAAATCAGGGCGATGAAAAAAATGATTAGATACTTGCTGCCATATAGTTGCTATGTTAGGGGGCTGTCTTTTGTAAAAAATATAATTTAAATTATTTAATACTATATCCGCATTTTCTTCTAATAATGGTCGAATAAAATTTTTTAATGTAGAGGGTGGAATAACAACGGTAGCATCTAAAAATAACAGGTTATCTCCTTTGGCTTTTTTTGCTCCTATAGCATGACTAACGTTATGATCAACCGGTTTATCACATGTAAGGATTCTACAACCGTAAGACCTTGCAATATTAACAGGACCATCAATATATCCGTTTATCACAATGATAATCTCTAAAGGTTCAAGCTGTAGGCACGATTGTAAAATGCTTGTTAGTGTTTTCACTTCATTCTGGATAGGAATAATAATCGAAAGAGATTTTTTGTGCATGACAATTCTCCTTTTTAAAATGAGGTAACTATTGATGGGGATTACAAATAAAATAGGGAAAAAAGTATTGGTTAGTTTTGCATATGTGTGCTACACCTTTGAAGTAATGGAGCAGTTACTTATTTTTTTTCGGGTTCTTGATTGTTATTGGATGAATTTGAATTTTTGGCTATCCCTGAAGCAATTAAATGATTTAGAGAACCAAGATCAAGTTTTATAGGAATAGAGTTACCCGTCGCGCTTTTTCCTTCTTCTTGCTTAGCATTTAATACGGTCATTATATTTTTGATTTCTTTGTATTGTTTTAATAAAAGGACGAATCCGCCTATTATTAATAGAAAAGAAACACAAGTTAAAAATAGAAGTATTTCCAACATAAAACCAGCCCCTTTAGAAGTGTCATTTAATCTCAAGTGTACCTAATTGGCAAGTAGCTTAGTAGATGTTTCAAAATATAAATTTGGTAAGGAAATCATAATTTTTTTGTGTCATTTTTTTGATTGTATTGAAAATATATATAAATCCCTCAAAATACCGATAACTAACAAATGAACTTAACCCCATTTTGGGGAGATTTTTCATTGTCAATGAGGCTACACTTTTTTAACTATATGCAAACCGTAGATAAAAGTTGCTTTATCTACCTATCCCTAATACACTAAGATTTTATTGAACAAAATGTTGGTAATGATTTTTCGAGATATAAAAATATAGAAATCGTTAACGTAGCCTTTTAGGGATCAATTAAATATAAAGTTAATCTAATGTTAATGGAAATGGTTGTAAATTCAATTATAACAAAGAAAATTATGTAACCGTTTTAAAAATTGTCGGCGAAGATTTAATGCTTAATAGGGGAATTTTAAATGAGAACATTTTGTGAAATATTATTAACAGGGATTTTAGCTCTTGGTGGATTAACAGTAATGAATGTGGAAACACCGAAAGCGCAAGCAGATGAATATTGTCGTTATATGTGTGGTCCTAAAGAAACATTGAACAATTTCACAATTCAGATCTCAGCTACGAAGTACACAATGGGCCAAAGTTTCATCTTACGAGCAACAAATGACAATACTTATGATGTAAGATACAAAGCAACTGTAGAAAAACAATATGCTACTGGCTGGGAGTATGTAGAAACTGACCTCAATTATCAATCATTGTTACCAGCTGGAACAAATGAAGACTTTGATGTTTGGACGTGGAATGGCAACAATGGTCATTTAAATGGGGAAGGAACATATCGTATGAAAATTGAAGTAACACATGCTGATGGGAAAACTTGATAGCGAAGCTATTAAGTTTATAAAATACTAGAGTGATACTAGTAGGTATAACAGGAAGCATAAATTTGTACACAGGTTTATGCTTCCTGTTTTGTTAGGCAAGCATATGCTTGCCTGGAGTTATTGCTTTTTATTTAATAAAAAAGAGTGGATATTTTATTTGTTATTGAGAATAAACAAGCTATTACAATTAATTAAATTTAGAAAGAGAAAATTTAGCTGTGAAATTCATCTTCTTCATGTACGAAGAATTTACACCTGCTTGAAATTGTACAGAAATAGTACCTTCTTTTTGTGCTTTGAATATGCGACCATGTGGTGAATTAGCATTGTATGTGCCAATTACTTGGTTATCTGCATCAAAGACCGTATAAGAAATTGGGAACCCTGAATTTTGTACAAAGACTGTAAGTTCTTCGCCCTTTTTAAGATTAAATGATTCCTTTTGAGAGACTTCATAAGAACTCATAGAGTAATATTTTGTAACTTCTTGAATTTCTAAATTCGTAGTTGCTGCACTCGCTTTCGGCGCCTCTACCCCTGGTAAATTCATACCTGACAGTACTGCAATTCCTAGTGCACCTGCTAAAATAACTTTTTTCATAATACTAGTTCCTCCTTTAATATTTTGTGAAATTTGAAAAGGAAGTGAAAATATCAATTCCTGAAACCATTATAGTTACAATGAGAAAAATTTTCAATAGAGATTGATATGTAATTTTGCATGTTTGATTCGTTTATCACATGTATGAGAACAATATTAGAATCAAGTGAATATACTGTTGATTTTATTTTTGTACGTTTTATGTAAATAAAATATTTCAATGTTGATAAAGGCTTATAGTTTGGAATTACTAAACAAAAATGAGAAATTATGTGTTATAATTAAGGGGCAATTAAGTACAGCATCCTGATAGTATTGTGCATATTTAGCCTATTTATGTCGTTTGTATTAGAAATAAGAAGTCTCTTAAAAAAGGGACTTCTTATTTTTTGCATGGAGGGAGTATTGAAGATGATCGATTATTATCAAATATTTTTAATTACCATGGCAGGTATTACTTTGTTTTTTTATATACAACATACAGGAAAACCAACGAAAAGCAACAAATGGAAATTTTTAATTGTAGTATTTTTCTTTTTCTTTTTGAATTACTTATTTCTTAGATTTTTATAGATAAAGGTATTTACATCATAAGAAAATGTAGGATTGGATAAGTTGTTAATTTTAAAATATAAGAAAAAGGAAGGTGTAATCCTTCCTTCCTTCCTTCCTTTCATGAATTTTGTTTTCGATTTCTTGTTTAAGTAATCGAGCGGCGTCTACATGCCTAGCCCTAGTTTATTGATACCATTCATGTAATAAATGAGTTAGTTGTGCGTTCCTCTGTAAATGAACATTCATTGTTCGATTTCATACTCTCCAAAAATATTATTCAGCAATTAGTATCATATCAGAATTTTACGCTATCAAAATCTATCAAATAGCATTTTTTAATACAAGGCGAAATATTCTATTAATTTAGATTCATTATAGTTTAAGTAGTACGTATTAGTGTTATTTCTATAAAAATAATCTCTTTTTAATTTACAGAGTGAACTAAAATAAATTTTCTCAACAGGATAAAAGATAAATTTACCTAAGTACTTATGTATAAGGATAATAGGAAAATAGAAATAAATAATAAAGGAGGATATGAAATGCTAGAAGTAAAAGAAAAGCGAGAGGGAAAAGAAGTTTCAGAAGAGGATGTAGATTTATTAAAGGTGATGGCACATCCTGTACGATTACAAATTGTAAATGAGTTAATGTACCATAAAATTTGTAATGTTACACAGTTAATAGAAATATTAAACCTTCCGCAATCTACTGTTTCACAGCATTTATCAAAATTGAGAGGAATTGTACTTCGTGCAGAAAGAAAAGGATTAGAAATGCATTATTATATTGAGAATGCCAAAGCTCGTCAAATCGTCAGGGTTTTAGGTTTATAGATTAGGAATAAGCATCAAAATTTCCTGTAGTAAAGTAAGGGGTTTTCTTGCATCATTATTAAACATTAAAGCAAAAACCTTGTAAATTTACATAACAAGGTTTTTTGTTGTTTCTATTCATCTCTCAGCCCACCATAAGGTAAAAGGAAATATGTACTAAAATCTTTAAAAAATAGTAGAAACACATTATTGATATTTGGATTAAAGCCAAAAGCTAAGATGGAAATTCACTCGGAGAATAAATTATACTTTAAGTGGCATGAGAGAAATATTTTTAAAACAAAATATTTTACAAAGTCAGTAGATTGTATCTGCTGGCTTTTCATTTCATGTTAAAATAAAGATTAAAATGTAACGCTATGTTATAAGGATAATGAGGTGTAGAAAATGATTGACAAAGTGGAGCGATTGATTAATGAAATAAATAAAATGCACTTACAATATTCAAAAGATTACTTTGAAACTGGTAAAGTTGAAAAAATCAATCTGTCACGTACAATATCGAAAGTACCGACTGAGCATATTTTAAATTATCGCCTGAATTTGCACGAAAGTATTAACGATTATCTTATGCAGGCAGATTTAGATGACGTTAAATACTTTTACCGAGTGAAAACATCTGAAAGCATTCTTGATAAAATTAGACGATATATGAGCCACACAGACCAGTTCCCAGTAAACAACTGGCTAAATGATATTTTCGGTTGTCGTATGATACTTGACAGCAAGAATATTGAAGAAATTGAAAATTATCTTGATGAGTGGCAAGAAAAATATGGACTTAAAAACTGGTATCATAGGCGAAAAGACGGTTATGACGGTGTACATATCTATTTCAAAAACAGAAGTAATTTCTATTTTCCATGGGAGTTGCAACTTTGGGATAAAAACCACGTTCAAAGTAATATAGAAGCACACAAAAAACATAAAAGAAAATTTGTATAATTGTGATTTTTGGAGACTTTTTATGCTGACGAAAAACCGAACCAAAGCCGTCATTCTGAAAGTATTATAGAATTTTAGTCTAATGATTATATAGCAGGTACTGATTACTAAAGAAAAAAGTGTAATCAGATTAATTTCTACATCAATACAGATAATTCAAGTAAAAAAACATCTAAATCATCTGTTCCCTATATTCTTTAGAGAATAGGTCATATAATTTTTCTTGAATTTGCACAGTTTTTTGGAGACTTTTGTTATTTTTTTGTAGAAACTTTCGTTTTTTAAATATTCAAAATAGCTTACCATCATGGTATTATCAAGGCAATTTCCTTTACGGGAAATGCTGTTGATAATGCTTTTTTCTTTGGTATATGCTTGAAATAGGATTCAATCCAGAAGGAAATAAGATTCGCTTTTTGAATTTATTTCCTTTAGGGAATAAACATTCATATCAGGGTTTTAGAACTGTTAAGCTAAAAATTTAATATTTTTTGCGAAAAAAGAATTGACTTCTAATATAGTTGTAACTAAAATGGTTACATATAGATGTAATTTATTTAGTTACAACTATTTTCTGTTTTAAGTAAAAATACGATTTGTATATTTATTTAAGGATGGTGATCTATACGTTGCCGTCTGGTGTAGAAAGCTACTAACATATTAAAAGCAATGCATATTCTGAACTATAGTATTTTCTGATTTAGGACAAAAATGTGCAACGCTATCTTTTGTTAAAAATCTTAGTTGATCTTTCTTTGGAAGAATTAGTTTTGGAAAATATAGTAAGGCACTTCGAAAAAGAACAAAATATAAAAAAGATGTACTTTTACAAACCAAAAATTCAGTTAAGAATTTTAAGTGATAGCTGGATTGGATAATAATAATAAAAATAAAGGTAGGAGATTTAAATGGAGACGAAACAAGATAATCTTATATACGTATGGGACGCTTATTGTGGATGGTGCTATGGCTTTTCAGAAAGTATTAAAGGATTTTACAAAAAACACACTGAAATGCCGCTAACAGTTTTATGTGGAGGATTATTTTTAGATGATTTACCAATAAAAAATTTCTCATATATAGAAGAAGGAAATAAAAGAATTAATCAACTTACAGGTGCAGAATTTGGCCTTTCGTACCAAAAACTGGTAGCAGAAGGTGCTTTTAAAATGAATTCAAAAGATGCTGCAATTGGCTTTTCAGCTTTACGCTCACTAGCACCAGACCGTTTGTTAGAATTGACTTCGGCTATGCAAAAAGCGTTTTACTATGAGGGACAAAGTCTGAGTGATCCTGAAACATATCGTCAGATTGCAATTGAGCATGGTTTGGACCCTGAACAAGTACTAGAACGTTTAAACGCTCAAGAAACAATAATAGATGCCCAAAACGATTTCAATAAGGTTCGACAGCTTGGTGTTAATAGTTATCCTTCATTACTTTTACAAAAGGATAATCAAATTATCCCTATTGGTGGTGGGGTAATGACTCCAGATAAAATCGAAGCACGTTTTAAAAATTTATATTAAATATTAAAGAATTTTGAGTTAAAGTAGTATATAACATTTAAGAACTGCAATTCAAGCTTCTAAAGAAAGTAAAACTTCAAAAGATTTTGTGGCAAAACTTGAAACAGCATATCCCGACTATGCAAATAAAGATGTATTAGAGTTAAGTGCAAAAGTTGTAACAAAAGAAATGTCATGGGGGTAATAATATGAATAAATATCAAAAACTATTACATGAAACCTATGTGTTAACTGGCAAAGGGAAATTGGATACTTTCAAAACGTATTTAAGTGAACATGTATCGTGGACAGAAGCAGCTGGGTTTCCATATGCGGGTACTTATATTGGTCCAGATGAAGTAGTAAAAAACGTACATGAGCGCCTTGGCACTGAATGGGATAAATATAGTGCAAAAGATGAAATTTATGCATTCAACAATAATACTGTTATCGTTTATGGGAAATATAGTGGGAAATATAAAGCGACAGGGAAATCATTTATAGCAGATTTTTGTCATCTTTATGAGTTTGATGAGAACGATAAGGTTAAGAAGTTTATTCAAATTGTGGACAGTGCAACTGTTAATGAGGTATTAAGTTAAATCTAATTAAGAAATAATAGAAACGAAACGTATTAACTGTTATTTTTTATTTGCAGTAAGTATAAGGAATTAAATGAATTTGAAGTGTAAAAGCCCCTATCGTAAGGGGCTTTTTATTACATAATTATGCTTCTTCGTGATATAAAACTTCTATATAATTTTTTAGATATAATAGTAATTTTGTAATTAGAAAATGGTGGTAATGTATTTTTCGCATTTTGAAATTTATTTTAAGGATAAAAAGTAAATTTTCATCTAAATTCTAGAAGACGAATGTAACCGTCAGATAACTTTGAACACTTTTTGCTGAATTGAAGTTAACACTTTACTGGAAATTAGAACGTGGACATTGTCATTTTACATGGAGCCTCTGCGGGCAAGATGATGAGCCATGAAGCCAGATGCACCAAAATATCTGGCTCAGCCAAATTAGGCTATCATGCCCGCATCTCCAAATAAAGTGCACGTCATTACTGGAAAATAGTGTCAGTATTATTCAGCATTTTTAGGTAAGAAAGTGTTCATTTCTACTTGGCGGTTACAACGAACCGTATTGTAGGATTCGGTAATTGTTTTTGTGTAGTTAAATGTATTTATACGAATAACATTTCATCCATATGAACATGAAAACATTTGAAATGCGTGAAAAACGCTTAGTAGAACTATTAGGTGCAAAAGCACTTTGGGAATTTATGAGTGTTGTAACAGAGGAGGTTGAAAAGCAGGAATTAGAGTTTACACCAGATTTATTAGAAAATCTATTCATACATGTGAAAGAAACCATTCAAAATATAAACAAGAGCATAACAAAAGCCCCTGTAAAAACAGAGGCTGGTAGTATAGATAGAGATCCTTTATTTATGGAAGCATATGTAGAATTAATTAATCATAAGTTTCTTATTTCTGAATTAACTGTAGAGCTCTCATCTGTTCTAAAAGAATTAAATTGTTTTGTTCAATCATCTTTGCCACTGCTTCAAAATAAGCTTGATTTTCAAGAACCTCGATTTGCTTCTCTTTAGGAAGTGATTGAAGTATTTCTTTTATTTCTTTACACTCGTATATGTTATTCTCTGAGTCTTCAATCAATTTATTTCGACGATTGGTGTATTCAAGTGCACCTAAAGTCGCTAATGCGCGAGTATCTAACCCTAGAATTTCCATGCATTCATCTCCTTTCCTCTACAATAATTCGATAGGGGAAAGGAGATTCCTTTAGTGATTTGGTAGAGTTTTTATATAGTTATACAAAGTGTTATTTATTAGTGGGCATGTTATTAAGCAGGAATTTAATAGAATTAGAATCAAAAAAGCTCCTTAAAAATGATGAGAAAAAAGGGAAATTCAGTAAATCACACTTCTTTTTCCTAAATAATCTTCATATGGAACAGTTGTTTACTTTTATAATGAATATTATATTAGATTCTTTGGTGAAGATTAGGTAGACATAGTGAATAGGAGATGAATTGGTAGTTAAGTTAGCATAATTTCCATGGGAGAATAATAGGGTGGTCAAAGCTTTTTAATGAGTTCAATTTCTTTATCTAATAATAATGGACGAGTTAAGTGTGAAGAGTTTTCTTCAACCTGATTGCGATTTTTTGCACCAGGAATAGCAACTGAAACGGATGAGTGGCTTAAAACATAACGTAAGGCAATTTGCGCTAGACTTCGATTTGATCGTACAAGTGAGCGTAATTTTTCTACTTTTTGTAAGCTATCTTTAAACCACGTTTCTTTGGGCCAATCTTTTCTTAAATCATCGTCTGGAAATTGGGTTTCATTATTAAATTTCCCAGTTAAAATCCCCATTTTAAGTGGACCCCTTATCACAGCACCTAGATTATGTTTTTCAATATAAGGAAGGATGTCTTTTTCTGGTTCTTTATTCAGAATACTATAGTCGAATTGTACAACATCTAAATCATCATCCTGATTAAAATGTTTAATATAATTTAAATCATTAGTAGAAACGCCAACTGCCCTCACTTTGCCCCATTTTTTTAAGGTTTGGAAGGCTTGTAGAAAGGCTTCTGTTTCTTCAGGTTTATCCCACCAAATGTGACAAAAGTATACATCTATATAATCAGTTTTAAGCCGCAGTAAACTAGCATCAAACGCATCAATGATCTTTTGAGGATCTCCATAAACTGCTGGTTGATTTGGATCATAATGATGACCAATTAATCCACCTTTTGTAGAAAGAATTATATCTTGCCTACGTTTATTTATAGCTTTTGCAACTAGTTTTTCACTATGACCTAGTCCATAAACATCAGCAGTGTCAATAAAATTAACCCCTAGGTCAATTGCTTTCTCAATTGCATCAATTGATTCATTATCTTTTACTGTTCCCCATTCATCTCCACCAATTGCCCAAGAACCGAATCCTATCTCTGAAACTATTAATCCAGTGTTACCTAATAATCTATATTCCATTATGTACAGAATCCTCCTTTTCAGTTTATATTATTAGAAATATATATAGTAAGTAGTTGGAATATTCTTGAATTTATTTTTAGGATGTAAATTAAAGTATTTGTTTTAATCAATATATGTAAGATTACTATATAAAAAATAATTAGAATTATTAGTGAAATGATTTTTTATACTTTAATTGAATAAAAGTATGAACTGTCACGGTGTAAATATGAATTTTATTCATAATTTTAATAAGTATGCAATGAGAGAAATAAATGTAGAATTTAGTCGGAAAATATATATTTACAAAATGTAGAATATGTACATATAGTTGTAACTGTAAATATTATCCGTTTTGAAACATTTATAAAGGAGAAACTCACATGAAAGAAATACAAAAGCAATATGAAATTGTAGAAGAATTGGATGCAACAGTGGGCCAAGAAGCATTATGGATAGCCCATCAAATGGAATTAGAAAAAGGAATGAACAATGAACCTATCATAATAAAGCTAAAAGGGAATCTGCAAATAGAAACTTTTAGGAAAGCGCTTACTTTCGTGGTGCAATCTCATCCGGCACTACGTGCAATATTTATTAAGAAGGATGAAAAAATAAAGCAATTAATTCAAAAGAATATGGATTTTGATATGCCAATTAAGGATTTAACTGCTTTTAAAAGTACAGAACAAAAATCTATTTTAAAAAAATTTTTAGAATCTATAGTGAATGAGAAATTTAGTTTAGAAGAGGGGCCTCTGTTTAAATTCCACATCATTAAATTGAGTGAAGATAAATTTATTTTACATTTGATTTTTCATCACATTATTTATGATGGATGGAGTTTAGGAGTTTTCATCCGACAATTGTCCAATACGTATTGTGAATTACTTCAAGAAAATACGAGTTTAGTATTAGAATCTCCTTATAAGAGCCTTGTAGAATGTGAGGAAGGTTTTATTGACAGTGCAATATATAGAGAAGGATCAGCCTATTGGAAACATTATTTACAAGGTGAATTACCTCCTACAGAGTTTCCTACTGATTTTAATAAAATGAATGAACAGAGATATACGGACAAAAATATAAGCAAGAATATTAATTCGGATATATTTTATCAAATACAATGTTTTGCTAAAAAAAATAATATAAGTATTTATCGGGTTATGTTAAGTACTTATTGTACCTTGCTTCATCAGATGACAAATGCTGAAGAGATAATTGTAGGTATTCCAATTAATACTAGACCACATACGGAAGAAAGGAATACTTTTGGCTATTTTGTTAATACAGTACCTATACGTATAACCCTAGAAAAGGGAGAGACATTTAAGGGGATACTTAATAAAGTGAATAAATCTATTCATCTAGCTATTAAGTATAAACATAATTCCTATTCACATATAGTAAAAGATTTAAATTTAAATAAACATACACATCATAATATGATATATTCCACTGCATTTAATACGATGAAGATACCGGAATTAAAAATTCCTGATATTGAGTCAACAGTTTTAACAGATTGTAAAAGAGTAAATCCTTTTAACATGACGTGGAGAATAATGAGATATGAAGGGGAAACAGAGAATAAAATTGAGGTTGACTATAACTCAGCGTTATATAAACCAGAGAGTATTATTGATTTAGTTGAAAGATTTATATATTTGTTACAAAAATTAATGAAGAATGTGAATGAACCTATCCATTCATTGGATTTACTTTTAAAAAAGGATCATCGTTTGTATAAAGATATAAATTCAAATACACTTACATATCCTAATTCAAAAACAATAGATCAATTAATTGATCTCCAAGCATTAAAATCGCCAAATCAAATAGCAATTTCAATGGGGGATAAATCCATTACCTATTATGAATTGCAGCAAAGGTCAAATCAAATTGCCAATTATTTACGTGAAAATAATATAAAAAAGGGACAGCGTGTAAGTATTACTATGGTAAGAGAGATTGATACAATTGTATGGATTCTAGGCATACTAAAATCAGGTGGAGTTTATGTACCAATCGATCCAAAATTTCCTGAAAAAAGAATAGAATATATATTAAGGGATAGTGAAAGTCAAATTATTATTACAAAGAAGGAATACAGGGGAGTAATTGAAAATTTTGCGATTCATACAATTTATCTAGAGGATTTTCATTACTCTAATTCTATAGAAAATATTGCGTATACACATACCATAGAAGATGCAGCTTATATTATCTACACATCAGGTTCAACAGGTTTACCAAAAGGAGTAGTTGTACCACATAAAGGAGTAATTAATTTATCATATTCATTAATGAATAAATTTAATTTAGACAAAAATGATGTGTTTTTACAATTTGCGACGATAATTTTTGACGCATCCATTATGGAAATATTTCCGATTTTGTTATGTGGAGGTCGAATGCATCTAATTTCTGAAATCGAAAAACGTTCTGCAGAAGAATTTATAAATGTAATTAAAAAAAATGGTATTACATATGTTCTTTTACCAACTGCATTCTTTAAATTAATAGCTGATATGCCCAAAGAAATGTTGTTTAAATTAAATTCTTTAAAATATATATTTGTAGGAGGAGAAACCTTACCTGCTGAATCAGTTCGTAAATGGCAGAGTAAAATAGGGGTAAAGATTCCGATTCTTAACGCATATGGTCCTACTGAAGCTACTGTATGTACAACCATTTATGAAGTGAAGCAAGAGATACAAAAAGAAATTTCTAATATCCCAATAGGTAAACCAATTGCTAATAGCAAAGTTTTCGTGGTCAGTCCATTTAACACGTTATGCCCGTCAGGTGTAGTAGGTGAGTTATTCATTGGT
Organism: Bacillus cereus; assembly: GCA_002578045.1. GTDB lineage: Bacteria > Bacillota > Bacilli > Bacillales > Bacillaceae_G > Bacillus_A > Bacillus_A cereus_AK. Next base: position 72,219 of record NUMR01000026.1, on the reverse strand, counting down.
GGTGATGGGGTTGCCAAAGGATATATAAATCAAGAGAAAAAAACAGAAGAGGCGTTTCTTTCTTTTATTAAATCTAATAATTATAATAAAAAAATATACCGTACTGGGGATTTGGTACGTCTTTTGCCAAATGGAAATTTAGAATTTATCGGAAGGAAAGATAATCAAGTAAAACTACGTGGGTATCGAATTGAGCTTGATGAAATTGAAGGAACATTCTTTAAACACCCAGAAGTGAAAGATGCAGTAGTATTAACTTATCAAAATGACAAAATCGTTAGCTTTTATGTATCAAAAGACAATACAGATATAAAACAAGAGGACTTAAAAACATTCTTAAGTGAAAGTTTACCAGATTTTATGATACCAAATTATTTATTTCATCTTAAAACATTTCCATTATCACCAAGTGGTAAGATTGATAGAGAAAAATTAGAATTACAAATCCCATCTTTACTTGAAAACATGAAGAATCAATATATACCACCAATAAGTGAAACAGAAAAAAGGTTGGTAAAAACATGGTCAGAGATTTTAAATTTAGGGAAATATAGAATCAGCAGAGATGATGACTTTTTTAAGCTTGGGGGACATTCATTAATTGCTGTGCAAGTGTTAAATCAAATTCAAAAAGAATTTCATTTAAAAATAGAAATTAGAGATATTTTTAAGCATACAACAATTGCTAGTCTATCTGCTTACATCAATAAATTATTGGAAGTAAGTAACGATAGAGAAGAATATGATATACAAGTATTACAAGTTGCAGATAAGGAATGTTATAAGTTATCAAGTGCTCAAAAAAGAATCTGGTTTTTAAATAAGTATAACTCTATTAATAGAGTATATGATACACCACTACATATATATATTGAGCCAAGTTTAAAAAAGAATATTTTACAATATACTATAGAATTTTTAGTTAAACGACATGAAATGCTACGAACAGTATTTATTGAAAAAAATGGGGAGCCTAGACAAGTCATATTACAATCAATACCTATTGACCTGATTCACGATGATATTGAACATATGACTAAAAAGGAACAACAAGAATATATAAGTAAAACAATAAATCAAACGGATCATACACCATTTGATTTAGAAAAGGGCCCTCTTTTTAGGATTAGAATTTTTAATCTGAATAAGAAAAAGTCTTATTTATATATCAATTTACATCACATTATTACAGATGAGTGGAGTGTAAGGAATGTATTAGATGAATTAATGAAGGTATATAGTGCCTTTGCTAAACGTAGAAATCATGAGTTACCAACTATTTCTAATCGATATGTAGATTATGTTGAGTGGGAACAGGAACAGTTAAATTTAGGTCGATGGGATACAGAAAAATCTTATTGGATGGCCGAACTTGCGGCACCTCTTCCAATACTAAATCTCCCTTTAGACTTTAGTAGGAATCATCAAAGTACAAATAGAGGGAAAGTATTTGAAATGAAGTTAGATAATAAAATGAAAGAGTCTTTGAAACAAGTATGTGAACAAGAGAATGTTTCCATGTATATGCTATTTTTGGCAGCATATATACAATTGTTACACTATCTAACGGATCAAAAAGATATTATTGTAGGTACACCGGTCGCCGGAAGGAATTGTCAGGAATTCGAAAAAATACAAGGATTTTTTGTAAATACTTTATCTATTAGAACGCAATTAAATGATTTAAAAAATTTAAAACAACTATTACAAGTAGTTAAAGAAAAATGTTTGAATTCTTTCCAAAACCAATCGTACCCATTTGATAAAGTAATTGAGCAAATAAACCCTGATAGAAGTTTTGGAAATAACCCTATCTTTTCCACAATGTTTAGCTATCAGAAAGATATATTGCAACAGCATGATGAGTACAAGCTTCAATTGTTAACTAATAAACAGGATGTAAGTAAGTTTGACATTTCTCTATCTGTTGAAGAAGGATTGGATTATGTAGGCATTTCATTTGAGTATGATATTAATCTTTTCAAGGAAGAGTCAATCAATAGGTTTACTCAAAATTTATTTAATATACTGGAGGCATTTATTTATCAACGAACAGTAGCATATGAAAATCTTTCATTTCTATCACAGAAAGAAATATCTCTATATAGCAAGATAAATCATACAGAAAGACCATATCCTTACTTTCAAAATATACAGGAGCAATTCTATAAGCAAGTAGATAGACAAGCAAATCGGGTTGCTATAGCAACTGAAACAGAGTCTTTAACATATAGGCAATTAAATGTGTGTTCTAATCAAGTAGCTCAACATTTACTCGAAGAAGGTATAAAAAGAGGAGACAAGGTAGCCATATTTTTAGATAGAAGCATCAATAGTATTATCTCTATGATTGGAATATTAAAGGCCGGCGCTGCCTATATACCAATAGATGTAAAATACCCCGAAGATAGAATTAATTATATAGTTAGTGACAGCGAGGCATGTAGAGTTATAACGAATTACAAATACAAAGATCATTTGAACTTAAGTAATTATAACGTTTCAATAATAGAGGATATATATCGTACTACAATTAATGATGATGTTAAAATTTTAAATGAACCAGATGACTTGGCATATGTAATTTACACTTCAGGATCAACAGGAAAACCAAAAGGTACATTATTAACGCATAAAGGAGTATTAAATTTAGCTGAATGGAGAAATGAAGTATTTCAGATTTCTCCAAATGATAAAGTAACACAGTTTTATTCCCATAGTTTTGATTCTTCTGTATCGGAAATTTTTTCTACGTTGTTAAATGGGGCAGAATTATATTTATTAAGTGATGAACAGCGCTATTCAACTGTAGCTTATGCTCAGGCTATCGAAGAAATACAAGCAACTATTTCTGATTTACCAACAGTATTCTTTAATGAATTATCGGCTTCATTAACTAAATTGGACAGTGAGAAGATACATTCTTTAAGATTTATAATAATGGGAGGAGAAGCTGCATCAACAAATGCTATTAGGAGTTGGCAAAATATTTTTAAAAACCAAGTACAACTAGTAAATGAGTATGGCCCTACTGAAGCAACTGTTTCAGCGATGTATTATTTTATATCGGTCTTAGAATGTGAAAATAATCTTTTAGGAAGTATACCGATTGGTATTCCAATTTCTAATACAAAGGTTCATATATTGAACTCATATATGCAACATTGTCCGATAGGGGGCATGGGTGAATTATATATTGAGGGTTTAGGATTGGCCCAAGGGTATTGGAAGCAGGAGGAGAAAACAAAGCAGGCATTTATTTCAAATCCATTTTCAGAAGATAATAGTAAAAGGTTATACCGAACAGGTGATTTAGCAAAGTGGCTACCAAATGGAAATATAGAATTTATGGGGAGAAAAGATAAGCAGGTTAAAATTCGAGGGCATAGAATTGAATTAGGGGAAATAGAAGATGCAATATTACAATTTAAGGGGATAAGTCAGGTTGTTGTAACACAAACGAAAGATGGAATGTTATTGCAAGCTTATTATAAAACAGTGGACGGTATAGAGATAGAGAAAAATAAGGTGGCAATACATTTATCAAATGTATTGCCAGAATATATGATCCCTAAATATTACTCCCATGTATTAGAAATACCAATAACAGCTAATGGGAAAATTGATTTCGAAAAACTCCCAGAAATAGATTTTGATAATGCGAAAAAGGATGATTATATACTTGAGCCTCAAAGCAAAGTGCAAAAAAATATTGCAAAAGTATGGTCTGAAGTTTTAAACATAAAATATATAGGTCTAAAAGATGATTTCTTTAATTTAGGTGGACATTCTTTAAAAGTTATGCCGGCATTAGTTAAATTAAAACCGTTATATCCTAACTTAAAAATCCAAGATTTCTTTAAGTATAGAACAATAGAAAAATTAGCCTATCATATTGAAGAGATGGAAAATATGTCGTTAAAGAAAGAGAGAAATATTAATGTAGCATGTATGGAAAATGAAACGAAAACGACTCCTGTTTATGAAAGAACTAAATTAGAAGAATGTGAGTTAGATAGGGTGAATTATCCAAAAACAGTTTTCCTTACAGGGGCAACAGGATATTTAGGAGCACATATTTTAGAAAGGTTATTACAGTTGCCATCTACGACTATTTACTGTTTAGTAAGAAAAAATGAGGATCAAGTAATTGGTGCAAAGTTAAAAGAAAGAATGAGATTTTATTTCGGTAAAGAAATTCTTCAAAAGTTGGAGGGGAGAGTTGAATTAATTGAAGGGGATTTATCTTTGATAAATCTAGGTCTTGATTCAAAGAAAGTAAATTATTTAAAGAGTAACGTAGAGTCAATCATACATTGTGGTGGAGAAGTTAGACACTATGGAGAACGTGAGCATTTTCAAAGGGTAAATGTTCAGTCTACAAAATATTTATTGGAATTAGCTAAGAATACAAATGCACGCTTTCATTATATATCGACTTTAAGTGTGGTAGGTCAGGCTGAAAGCGATCCAAAAGAATTTAAATTCTTTGAGTCTAATTTTGATAGAGGACAAAGTTTAGATAATGTATACTTAGAAAGTAAGTTTCAAGGTGAAAAAATGGTCAGAGAGGCAATGGAAAAAGGAGTTCGTGCTACTATATACCGTGTAGGGAATTTAGTGGGTAACTCTAAAACGGGTAAATTTCAATTCAATATTAATGAAAATGCTTTTTATAGATTATTGAAAGGTATATGTTTATCTAAAATAGCACCTGAAATCTATACGTATGTAGATTTAACACCTGTGGACTATGGAAGTGTAGCCATTACTGAATTATCTTATAAGGCGAATACAGTAAATAAAACCATGCATATTTGTAATCCAATTCAGCTTAAATGGGAGCAATTTATTAATAGTTTACAAATTTTTGGCTACGATATAATGTTAATGAAGCAAGAAAAGTATATAGAGAAGTTTTTTAATACTAATTTGACTACTAATGATCAAAAAGCTTTAGAGCTCATAATGCCATTATTAGAATCCGTAGAAGAAATATCAGTAGCTATATCATCTTGTTTATACACGCAAGGATATTTAAAGAATATACATTGTTTAGAACCAAATCAAGAATATATCAATTTGTTATTAAATTATGCTATGAGTATAGGGTTTTTACCAGTAATGAAAGAACCAATACTGTTATAGAATGTACTATCGATTTTGAACAAAAAAGAAGAAGCATTCCTCTTCGGAATTTTTAGTTTAAAAATCTTAACCATTTGAGTACAAAAGATAAAGGAATAGGCTCAAAAATAGAATAAAAGATAATAAAGCGCGTAGGTTCCTAACGGAATTGTACCTTATGCTACAAGTCTAAACAATTGATGGATGAATTCTTTCTAATTTTGGATAGATGGGTCCCATAAATCAACATATACTTTTTTTAATCATATGTATGGCTTCTACTCCAGAAAGAATGGATGTAGCTGTGTCAAACTGCTTGAACACTAGGATAGAAAAAGATCATCGCTTCTTTATAAAGCGATGATCTTTTTTTACTTAGGTAAAAATCGATTGTATTTTTTTCGAGTCAACAGCACGATACAGATATATCCATTGGCCTTTTACTTTGATATATATTTCATCGACTCTCCAGGGGCCATTTATTTGTTCAAGGTGACGTCGGATTTGTTTGTCCAATTCAGGACCGTACTAATGAACCCAACGCATAATCGTTAGTTTTTGCACCAGAACCGTTTAAACTGCCTGTGAGGATGTTTAATGCCGGGTAGCTCATAAAATTATATAGCCTTAGTGACGAATTGAGATTGAGGTATATATAGTAATTGAGCTGTTAAAGAAGTTGTTGTGTTAGCAAATGGATATGTTTCCTTATAAGGAAAATTACGATACACTATTTCATTAATCTCAAAAGTCGTATATAGTTTTTTAAGGATTTTTTGAGAAATTTTATTTGTACAAGCAGCAATAAAATCAAAATCTCTTTTACTTATTTCTTGAATAGCATGTGAAAGAAGGGTGGTAACTATCCCACTTCCCATCCAATCTGGATGACAAGCGCCCATATCTAGATAGACCAGTTTTTCTTTGTCTAAATGAGAAAACGCAATAGATTCTGTCTCTAATGTATCTAAAAGTTGAAAAATGGGATCCATTTGTGGGCATAGTTCAGTCGCTTTATCTTTATCTATTAGTGGTTGGGTTACTTTTCTTGTTAAAAGAACTCCAACGATTTGAAAGTTTTCCATTGCTACAAATGACATAGATTGGGATACGGCTTGTTTTACCATTTCCTCGCACATTTTGTGAAAAGGAGCAAAAGGAATTTGTAAACTGCTTACAAGAGGTTCGTTATTCACAAAAGAATGTGCAATTAAGTGTGCTGCATCTTTCACGTGATGAGTATCTAGTAGTTCTATATTCATATATTCTTCCTCTTTTCCTGATATAGTTAATAGTCATTAAAAGGATTAAAGACTCTATCCCGCTATTTGCGGGCANNGATAACTGCCCGTAAAAGCCTGATTGGTGTGGGCTAATCATCAGTGGGGATGGACAAAATTCCCACTGATTAAAACTTTACTTCATTTAATTTAGTTAAATTAAATTATTAAAACGCTAACAAATAAGATTTTTAAACATATGAATAAATCTGTTTAGTAGCAGTCGAAACATGTTTATGAAGAAATGCTACGACCTCATCTAAACATTCAACAGTTGTATATGGAGAGATAGAAAAGAACTTTAAAGTCGAAATTGGTGTTCTATCACAACTGTTTATTACATCTACTACACAAGAGCGAGTTGTATCGCCAAAGAATATTTGATCACGATTTTTTCCTAGGTAATTGAATAGTTCTATATTTAATCGATTTGTATCTTCAATCTCTTCTTGTGTTGCGAGACCTATACGTTCTTTTTCCCAATTTACTTGGCCATCCCCATTCATGTAGAAACGAAAAGTTGTAATTGGTCCATATGTAAAATCATTTGTTATTGCCGCTTGAGGTAGAGCCTTGCGCAATTTCTCTCTAAATAATAGATTTACATGAACATAATTTGCTAATAATTTTTGATAGCCTTCAATTCCAAAGGCTAATAGATTTATATACATCGGAATAGCACTACCAGCTCGTGAACATTCTAAGGTATAGCCTGTATGATAACTCCCATATGATCTATTACCAAGATAAGGTGTGTCATTTTGTTCGATGTCCATCAGTTGTAAATCGGCATGTTTTTTTACGATTAAAATACTTGAAGTATAAGGTGTTTGTCCTAATTTATGGAAATCAAAACACACACTATCTGCAAGAGACATATATTGCATTTTACCTTGTAAGCGTTGTAAGGCATCTTTCACATTAGGTTCAAATGAGAGTGGATTTTCTTCAAAATCATAATTATTAAAGAAACCATAGAATCCGCCCATTGCAGAATCAGCATGGATATAAATAGGTTTTAATTTATATTTTTTCTGTATGGATTCAGCGCTCTCTTTAATCTTTTTTATATCATCAATTGTAAATGTATCTGTTGATCCCATAGTAGCTAGAATATAAAGAGGGATACCTCCATTTTTAATAACATGTATTATTTTAGCTTCTAAATCTTCTATATCCATAGAATTTGTATAAGGATCTGTTTTCACTTTAATTAGGTAATTTGTCCCAATTCCAGTTGCTTCAGCTGACTTTAATAAACTATAGTGTGCATTTTCAGAAGCAAAGCAATATACATTTTGTGGAACACCATGTTCTTTTGCTGATGGGAATTGTTTGGAAATTGCTAAGCGTAAGCTCGAAAACACACATCCTTGTCCACCCCACGTTGTATAGCCACCGCTATTATGCGGATTATAACCAATTAGTTTTGAAAGCATGGATACAACTTTTACTTCTGCTTCTGCTGCCCCAGGGCCATATACATCCCAAACGCCATTACCATTTAAAAGGGCCATGGTTATTATACCTAGTAGTGATGGAATACTTGGTAGTGGTACAGCGTTAGACAAGTAATATTTATTTGGATAAGGATGCCCATTCATAAATTGGTTTAGCTCTTCTATAACCTCAGACATAGTGATTCCAGCTACTGGTATATGACTTTGGTGAATTAAGTTATTGTAGTATCTATCTGATTTTTCCTCACAGTTACCTAAAGTTGCGCGGTCTTCATTTTTTAATCGGCTAAGATTTTTAACTATTTTCTGCATAGATTCTAAAAAAAGTTTTTGTTTTTCTTCGTTTCCATCAACGCTTGGAAATAAATTCAATATATCTTGCATGTAGTCACTGCTCCTTGTGAAAATATGGGTTTTTATTTTAATTAAATATACGAGTGAAATGATTTGCACTTGCCCTTTCGAATATTTAGAAAAAAAGATCTGTTTAGAAAAAAATGTAATTCCATAGAAGATTATATGAACTATGGAATTTAAAGTAAAGAAAAAAATTTTTTGATTAATGGATTTTTTTAGATCTTTTAACTGTTTTCTATTGAATACCTCTTATAAGAGGTAGTGTAGCACTATGGTAGAAAAAGAGATAGTTTACGCAGCTATTGTATTGGGAAATATACAGGCCTATTAAGCTTCAAGGGATTCCTCAAAAATAAATAGAAGTATACCTATATCTATTTACATTGAAACGAGAGCATTAGTTTATGATAAGTTTTGGGGTTAATTTACAATAGTCGATTTGATTTAAAACAGACCGTACATAAATAGGAGGGCACTGAAAAAGTTCACTTCATAAGAAAAAGGAATCCATCACCTACTTATATACAAGCGATGAATTCCTTGTTTTTTCCAACATATTGATAAAATGTATGTTATTTTTTTTAAAACAATCACTTTTTCGGTGCCTTCCATAATAGACGGCCCGTTGTTTGTTAGGCTTGGTGCCTGCTATTCTTTCACTTATCTCATATTGCATTTAGTTTAAGTATTGAGAGTAAAAGAATAGTAATAGAAAAATGAATGTTTTACCAAATAATCTATTAAATAAACTTAAAGGAATAACGAGTTCACCTATTGTAAGGTTTTTGAGTTTATTCCTATTCGGTCTTTTTATTAATTCTTTAAATGTTTGGAAGTTTATTCTATTAACGAAAGACCAACTTGGCACAGCTTTTGTATCTGAATTTATTTTGAAAATTATATGGATACTATGTGTATGAAAACTGCTTATACTTAAAATAAGCATAAATCCTAAAATAATGAACCAAGTCATTTTTCAACACCTCTTTTCAGTATTTAATATTAAGATATTAAAACCGTTGAGAAAGTGTGCTATTGTCCATGGAAAATATTGAAAAATTGTTGAGGGAACGTTGAGAATGTTATTGATTGTAGCGGAGTTAATTATGCATTGTCAGATTGATGAAATAAGCCTATATAGATGAATAAAGAAATGTTTGTAATAGAGGAAAGCCTTGTTTGCTTAGTTATCGGCATAAGCACAATCTTTAACGACATTAAGAATGTTTCTATAATAGTACATTTGGATGGTTTAGATGATAAGGAATGGGGGGATTGAGTTTTCATGATGAAAAAGGTTTAAAAAACACATTCTTGAGAAGGCCTAGTTTTATAATTATAAAACTAGAGGTTCTTCTTGTGGTATGCATCATGATAGGGATATGAACGCGGGAGAAAATCTGAGAACGTGGAAATAGAATTAAGAAATTTAAAAAGATTGTGGTTTAAATCCATCTGTAATCTAAGTAACAAACAAAATCATATATTATAATTTAATGTGTTTAAACTAATAAAAAAGAAATAAATATTACGTATTCAGTTTGGTTACTAAATAAACAGGGCACCATTCTAAATAGAATGATGCCCTGTTTATTTTAAACATGATCTACTGAGCTACTTTTTCAATTGTAGGCATTACAGCGATTGGTGGTAATGATGCAGTCCAACCAACTGCATATACATTTAATTTTTCACCTAATTTGTAGTCGTCGCCATTGGAAACAGGAACTCTTAAAATCTTATTTTGAGAAACTAGCTCCCACCAATCATTTTGATAAGCGAGCGCTTCATCTTTTGTAGAAGTAGCAGCAACTACTAAATAATTGTTATCTACCGAAATGACATATCCAGTAAAAGGTTCTTGTTCTTGGTTCTGAATAGAATGAACAGGAGTGTTGTTGGCAGAAATCTTATTAGAATCTGCAAAGGCTGGTGTTAATCCAAAAGTAAATCCACATCCTAATGTTAAAGCTGTTACGGTTGTTACTAATTTTTGTTTTTTTGTAAACATGATATATATCCCCCTTATATTTTATTCCTACACTATCCACTTTCTAGTTATATACATATAAAGCCTTTTAATATTAAGATATTTAACAATTTTGACACAATTATTCCATAAATGTTAATATTATCTATTAATGAGAGTAGGTTTATGTTATAATTCACTAGGTGAACTATTATTGTTCCTTTCATTCATCTCTTGATGAATGTATGCCCTTCCTTAATTGAAAATATGTTTGATTTTATTGATGAAGAGGGAAGAGATCCCTCTTCTTTTTTTACTCTATGAATTCGGGGGTATTTTAAGGAAATGATAACAATCAATTAGTTCTAAAAGGGACAGTAAGCTGTGCAGAAGAAGCAGCATTTTTAAATGTTTATAGTTAGAAAAGATTAAACCATATTCCATAGGTAATTTTGAACAGTTAAAAGAAATATTACAGGATGGTGAAAAACAAGGAGTTTTCATTTCTTCTCCATAAATCATACGATACATTGGATTACTTCTATTGTTTTATTTCCAAAGTTTAAAAAAATTATTGATTCTTTAGGACCAAATGAAATGAATGATACAAATCATGAATGGATACCAGAAGACTTAGTGAACAGGATTATTTCTGCTTTAACAGATAAACCTAACATGTAAATTATTCATCGTTTATGAATCCTACTTTTCCTATTAAAAAGCCTAATTTCTCAATGTATTGTAGAGAAATTAGGCTTTTTTCATCATTTCATTAAAGTATTTTATAGTTTAATGACTCGATTTGCTGATTATATTTTTAAGTGTTCGCTTTGATCTAGATAGATATAGTTTTTGTTGCAACGGCTTGTTGAAATGCTTTATCATGCTCAACAATAACCATTGTGGGATTAAATTGTTGAATAAGCTCTTCAATCTGAATACGGGAATAAATATCAATAAAATTTAGTGGTTCGTCCCATATATATAAATGAGCTTTTTCACATAAACTTTTAGCGATAAGCAGTTTTTTCTTTTGTCCTCCAGAATAATGATATATATCTTTCTCAAATTGAATTCGATCAAAGTCCATCTTTCGTAGGATAGATTTAAATAATGTCTCATCAATTTTGTGTTCTTCAATAAAGTCTGATAGCGATCCCTTCAAATGAGAAGTATCTTGTTGGACATAGGAAATGATGAGTCCTGTACCTAAAGTAACTAAGCCTGTATGCTGTATCGGATTTCCTAGAATTAGTTTTAGGATACTACTTTTCCCGCTCCCATTTTTTCCATCAAGTACAATTCGGTCACCTTGTTCAACTATGAAGCTAATCGACTCATTTACAATTTGGTCATCGTACTTAACGGACACATCAACCAATGTAACTAATTCATTTGACTTGAATTTTAATTGTTCTAATTTTAATGACTCAGTTTTCTCCACATTTTTTAGTAATTTTGACTTTTCGTCAATAGCTTTTTGCTGCCTTGATTCAAGGTTCTTTGCTCTTTTCATCATCTTTGCTGCTTTATGTCCTACAAACCCCTTATCCAACTTAGAGCCTGAATTCCTCGTTCCATTTTTTGAAGCTTCCACATCATGAGACCAACTTGCTGAACGCTTGGAAGCCTGTTTTAATCTCCCTATGTCTTTTTGTAGACGCTTATTTGCAACCTCTTCGTGTTCCTGCTGTCTATCAAAATTTAATTTCCAAGAAGAATAGTTCCCGCTTTGAACTTCAATATTTGCTCTATTTATAGATAAGATATGGTCAACGCATCCATCTAAAAAGATTCGGTCATGTGAAATTAAAATAAACCCTTTTTTCTTCTTTAGATAATCAGAGACTATCTTTCGTGCATCAGTGTCTAGGTGATTTGTTGGTTCATCAATTAATAGAAATTGGTCTTCATTTAAAAACAGTGCAGCAAGTAAAACCTTTGTTTGTTCTCCATTTGATAATGTTTTAAACGGTCTGTACATGACCTCAGCATCAACATTTAAGTAGGATATTTCCCGCAGAAATTCCCAATCTTCTGCTTGGGGACAAATTTCTTCAAGGATTTCATGAGTAAACTTGTTCTTATCTGAAACAGGGTAGGGGAAATAATTGAATTCTACCGAAGCAAGGATCTTCCCACTATACTCATAATTCCCTAACAATAAATGAAAGAATGTCGTTTTACCTCGTCCGTTTCTACCAATAAATCCTAGTTTCCAATCCGTATCTATTTGGAAGCTTACACCTTCAAAAATATTATCAAAGCTACCTGGGTATGAAAAAGTTAAGTCTTGGACTTTTATCATTGACATAATAATTCCTCCTTTATATATTGAAACGTTTCATATAAAGTCGGAACATCCATCCATTTTTTAATTCCTCTATATAAGTTTGATGGATATTAACGACTTATATAGGGCATTACATGTGTAACAATAGTGTCTGAAGTACTCATTTTTCTCGCTCCTTTATTTGTTAGGTAAATGTAAGGATTAATAAAAAAATCCCCCAATTTGTAATTGGAAGGATTAGTCTGTCGCCTATACTTAATAAGTACTTATTAATCATTTGAATCATGACAAATAAAGTATGAACTGAATTATAAAAATGGATAGACTAACCCTATATTTTGTAGTTTGAAGTTATAAAATTCAACTTAAAATATATATTAGTTAATCATTATTCATCCATCATTCCTTTCATAATTCTATTTTTAGAGTAACATTCTTTTTTTTGAGATGCAATATCAGAATTACCTTCACCTAATATTAAATCATTTACAATTCTTCGATTAAGGAGATAAAACATTACATCATTTTTTAATTGCTAATTAACAAAGGGACTCCAATTATGAAGTCCCTTTGTTAATGGGGTAATGCTTTGGTTTCTTTTTATTATAACAATATTTGTAAAAAAAGTATAGGAGTTCTAAATTAATAGCGGGAATCATTTTATATTTTTTCATTTGATAAAAAGGTGATTATATTTAGTTAGCTGCACTTTTAAAATATGCTTTCTACGACAATTTACATGATAGAATTGTAATATTAATTTACAGGTGATATTTGCAATGTATTTCTATGTATGGTAATTTTCAGGAATGGATTTCTACATATAATGTTAATGACATAGATGAGTTTTTTTAGAGGTAATATGAATAAAGAAGGAATATATATCATTGATTCTAAAGGGGATCCAACGTATTTTTCGTTATTTTCCAATTTATTTATGGTGACTCCTAATAGAAAATATAAAAGAAATGCTATCGGTAAAAATAAACTCAAATGAGTTACATAACACACGATCTCTTCCCTTCTAAACAAATCACACCTTATTCATCTTATCTTATATAAATAGTGAGTGTCAAAAGGATTCCACACCGCTTTCCTTCTATTATGTAGAATAATTATTTTAATCAAATTATTAACATGCTAAAATATTACAGGCACTTGTACATAAAAGAATATATAATAGATATGTCGGTTTTTTGCACGAAATGTATTTTGAAAAAAGTGAGGAGAGTCCTTTGGTATTTAGTAGTTCAATTTTCTTATTTATCTTTTTACCTCTCGTATTATTTTTCTATTTTATAGTGCGTGCCGAGCTACGTAATTTCGTATTACTTGCATTTAGTTTAATTTTCTATGCATGGGGAGAACCACGTTTCGTTCTTTTAATGCTCTTTTCAATTATATTAAACTACTGCTTCGGCCTACTCGTTCATCATTATGATAAACGAAAAAATATGAAAGTCACATTTTTAGTTATGGCTGTGGTCGGAAATATTTTATTACTTTCTTATTTCAAATATATTTCATTTTTCACAGACATTTTAAACAAAACTTTACACTTATCGATTCATGTGGAACTTATTCCACTGCCCATTGGAATTTCATTTTATACATTCCAAGCGATGTCCTATGTCATCGATATATACCGTAAAGATGGGGAGGTTCAAAGGAATCCACTTAACTTAGCGCTATATATCTCTATTTTCCCTCAACTTATTGCCGGACCAATTGTTCGTTACAATATTGTTGCTGAGCAAATTCAAAAGCGCATCCATTCTTTTGAACGATTCACAGAAGGTATTCAAATTTTCGTTCTTGGACTAGCAAAGAAAATATTAATCGCTAACCAAGTCGGATTTGTTGCCGATAAAATTTTCGCCTTACCACCATCTGAAATGAGTGCTGGAACGGCATGGATCGGTATTATCGCCTACACCCTTCAAATTTATTTCGATTTCTCAGGGTACTCTGATATGGCAATCGGTCTTGGAAAAATGTTTGGATTTGATTTCCCGAAAAACTTCAACTATCCATACATTTCTAAATCTATTTCAGAGTTTTGGAGAAGATGGCATATTACGCTTGGCTCTTGGTTCCGCGATTATATATACATCCCACTCGGCGGAAACCGCGTTTCAAAACTAGCGAATTATCGTAACCTCTTCATCGTATGGGGATTAACTGGTTTATGGCACGGGGCGAGCTGGACATTTATCGCCTGGGGCTTATATTACGGCTTTATTATTTCAATTGAAAAAGCAGGATTCGAAAAAATATTAAACAAACTATGGAAACCGCTGCAACATGCATACGTATTAATCATTGTTATGATTGGGTGGGTCTTTTTCCGAGCTGACGACTTTGCTTACTCGTTCCAATATTTAAAAGCAATGTTTGGCTTACAACAAAACTCTTTCATCGATGATAATACAATGTTATACGTACATGAATACATTATCGTATTTATCATTGCCTTTATCGCAGCGACACCGATTTTAAAGAGAATTAAAAACATACTAGAATTTGCTCCAAAAGCATATATGTTCACGATGCAAGTTGTACGTCCTATATTATTACTAACATTATTTATGATTTCGATTATGTACTTGATCAACTCAACATATAATCCATTTATTTATTTCAGGTTTTAACTTATGTAGGAAGGAAAAGTTATTATGAAAAAATTGGGGAATCTCGTCCTATTTATCGGTTTTCTCACCATTATCTTTTCATTTGGCATATTATCGTTACTCAAAACAGATCGAGATATTTCACCTGTTGAAAATCGACCGCTCGCTCAAAAACCAGCACTTACGAAAGAAGCCCTCATAACTGGCAGCTTTTTTAAAGATTTTGAAACATACACAAATGATCAACTTATCGGAAGAGATGAGCTCATTAAAAACTATACGCTGGCTCAAATAAAAATGGACAAGTCTATCATTAACGACATTATTTTAACTGGTGATAAATGGCTTCTTAAAAATCCAGCGTGGACGAAACAATATAATGAAATTGACCAGTCCATGCTTGCTATAAACGACTTATCTCAGTTTTTAAAAGAACAAAATATTGAGTTTTACTTTGCTTTACCACCGTCAAAAACAAATGCTTTATCATTTAAATTACCGTCTTATATTCATACATATGTACTGGAAAATTCAAATTACTTTGTAACGAAACTTCCAGCGGACGTAAAACCAATTAAACTCATGGAACATTTTAAAAAGAACTATACGAACGAAGAAATACAAGACATGTATTTCAAAACCGATCATCATTGGAATATGGACGGCGCCTTCTTAGGCTACCAATATATAATGAACACAATCAGGCAACAATCTTCTATATATACAGGAAAAGAAATAAAAAAAGAAGACTATACTCGTACATGTGCTCCAAATAAACATCTGGTCGGTAGCTTTAACAACCAGCTATATCAACTCATCGATGCAACTGGTGAAAAACTGTGCTATTATACACCGAAAGACGGTTTCAATTTCACAAGTGTAACCGCAAAAGATGTGAGCGGTAATGTTTATCAAAAATTAGATGAAATATACGGTGTAGAAAAACAAAATGATACAACTTCATACGCAGGTTATTACATGAACGATTATCCAGAAATCGTTATCGAGAATAACAATGCACCAAACGAAGTACGTGCTTTAGTCCTAAAAGACTCATTTGCAAACGCAATCGTGCCACACTTAGCACAAAGCTTTAAACACACATCCATCCTCGACCTTCGTCACTATCACGAAAAAGATGTATATCAATACATTAAAGACAACAATATTAACATGGTATTGTTTGTGTATAGTGATTCGAATTTAAGCGGTGAGATGTTTAAGTTTAAACAATAAAATATCGGACGGAAATAAAGAACAGTTTGAATTACAATCAGAGTTTTATGAGAAAGAATTAAAAATCGTAGGTTCAAAAATAGTGGATATGATTCAACACGAAACAAGCAAAAAATTTTAAATATTTATAACCTGTTAGGTGAGGCTCCTATACAAACACAGGCTATTTCCCAAAAATATCGAAAGATGCCAATGGGTAGAACAGGAATTGTCGGATTAAGGCTCTTCTTAAGATAGCTAAGTGATGAATGATTCATCCTTTACGTTGTATAGTGCCAAAACTCAACTAGGGGGAATGATCTTTATTTAGCTATGTCTTTTTTAATCAACCTCCTTTAGTTGAATCACTAGGTGAGGTTTTTTATATGCAAAATTTTATCCCGCTATTGGTGGGCAGTAAGACTCCCACCTCAAAATTCGGCGAATGCGAGGAAGTTAGGTGGAAGATAACTGCCCGTAAAAGCCCGATTGGTGCGGGCTAATCATCAGTGGGGGATGGACAAAACCCCCACTGATTACAGTTTCACTTTATTTGTAATAAATCTTTTATAAAAGAGGGGAAAACTAATGATTGATGATATTGATCCCATATTTATTAAAAAATTTATTTTCCCAGAAGTGGGAAAATAATAACAAGTACCATTGGCCCTAGGAGGAATTATGATGAAAAAAGTTTTACAACAATTATTAAAGACAAAAGACATACACTTGGTGCGAGAGATTATAAAAACTCAATCCTATGATATTGCAATGGAGATGAAAGATTTTCATCATAAAGATCAGATATCTTTAATGAAATGTTTTCCTACTAAAAAAGGTGCGAAAATTCTTAGTTATCTTACTCCAGAGGAGCAATATAATATTTGCACTAATTTGCCTGTGGATAAAGGAGAAGAGCTATTAGCTAGGCAATCTATTGATGACCTTGTTGATGTAATTCTTTCCGTTCATCCACTTCAGGCTGAAAAATTGATACAGCTTTTGTCTGAAGAATCTCAACAAAGAATTAGAAGTCTGCTCGTTTTTCAATCTGGAACAGCGGGCAGTCTGATGACAATTGACTATATTGCTGCCAGGGAAAATTGGAAAGTGAAAGATACGCTGTCGCATATTAGAAAAATTGGGGCAGGAGTAGAATCAATTTCGTATATTTATGTTCTTGATACGCGTGGTCAGCTTAATGGAATTGTTTCTATTCGTGAATTATTGCTGGCTTCAGAGGATAAAACTTTATCATCAATAATGGCATCGGATGTTATTTCAGTTTCAGTGAACCTAGACCAACAGGAAGCTGTGCAAAAGCTAATGGATTATGATTTATCCGCTATACCTGTAACAACGATGGATAATCGGATGATAGGTATTATAACCTTTGATGATGCAATGGATGTTTTTGAAGAAGAAGCAACTGAAGATATTCAAAAATTAGGAGGGAGCACCCCATTAGATAAGCCATATTTCGAAACCTCTATTTGGCAAATATACCGTAAACGTATAGGGTGGTTACTACTTCTGTTTATAGCAGAAGCATATACCGGGTCTGTACTTCGGCATTATGAAGAAACTTTGACTCATGTAGTTGCACTGGCTTTCTTTATTCCATTGTTAATTGGAACTGGTGGAAATACAGGTACACAGGTCGTAACTACATTGGTTCGTGCTGTAGCTCTAAATGAGGTGAAATTTAAAGATATATTCCGTGTTATGAAAAAAGAAGCATTAGTAGGTATTTTACTCGGGCTTACATTGGCTGTGGCGGCATTAATTCGTGCTTACACTTTAGGCGTAGGTACAGAAGTCGCACAAGTTGTAGCTATTACGGGACTATTCATTGTTATTTGGTCATCTATTGTTTCATCTGTATTACCTTTAATTCTAAATAAGTTAAAGCTGGATCCAGCTGTTATCTCGGGTCCGTTCATTACGACATTAGTGGATGGGACGGGGTTAATTCTGTACTTTACCATTGCAAAAATGTTACTAGGTTTATAAAAATTTATATTAAGTTTTATACCTAAGTTCGTTCCCGCAAAGGTTGTAAACAAACTTGTTGGAAGTATGGAGAAAGAGAGATTGGAAATGAAAAAATATTAAAGTTAATCGAGTATCCGTTGGTACTTTCCCTTATCATTACAATTGTATTTGGAATTTTGATGATGTATAGTGCTAGCTCAATTGTTGCAGTAACAAATTATGACTATAGTAGTGATTTCTTTTTTCGCTCGCAATTAAATAAACTTTTTTTAGGCGTAATAGGATTAATAATTTGTATAGGACTACCTTTTCATATATGGAAAAAACGCATCGTTTCAGTGTGTATTGTAATTGGAAGTTTTATATCAATAGGAATTGGGAGTATGATAGGTTTTCAATCTATTGTTAATTTAGGAGGTGTCACGGGAATTTTTCCTCTTACAGGTACCCCTCTTCCCTTTATTAGCTTTGGTGGAAGTTCTTTAATGGCTAATTTAATGGCAATGGGAATACTAATAAATATCTCAATTTTCAATAAGAAAAATAGATAATATATATGTTTATGGAGGAGAAATGTTAAATTTAATAAACAACCTAGACTACAATGGATTTCGGTCTATAAATGAGCATGTGAAAGAAAAAGTATTCATGGATTATTTATGGATAGGAGGTTAAGTTGTTGCAATCTAATAAAAAAAAATATTTTTATAATCAGGAAGTATTAAGCAAAAATTATAAAATGCTAAGTGAAATTGCAAAAAGTGATGTTGAGTCGACGTTAGCTTTTTTTAAAACAACGTCTCAAGGACTTTCTCAGGAGGAAGCTACTAAGCGGCTTGAAGTATATGGGGAAAATAAAGTAGTTTATCAAAAAACGATAAAATGGTATATGACATTATTTAATTGTTTTAGAAGTCCGTTTATTTCTCTTCTAATAATATTAGGGATGTTATCTTTTCTTACTAATGATATAAAAGGTACTATTATTGTAGGGGTTATGGTGGTTTTAAGTGTGTTAATTCGGTTCATACAAGAAATTCGTTCTCAAAAATCTATAGAAAAACTAAAAAATCTTGTATATGAAAAGGTAACCGTTCTCAGGGTAGGGAATGTTTCTTATAAGGAAAATAAGAGGGCAGTATTAGGAGAAAGTAGAAAGGTACAAGTTGGTCTTGAGAAGCTTGTCCCAGGGGATATTATAGAATTATCTGCCGGGAATATTGTGCCTGCAGATGTACGAATTATTTCATCAGAAAATTTACTTGTAAATCAATCATCACTAACAGGGGAAGTATTACCCGTTGAAAAATCAAATCAGCATTTCCATATGTACAAAAAACGTAAAATTAGAAGAATCCGAAACTTAATTGAATTAGAAAATCTCTGTTTTATGGGAACTCATATTATAAGTGGTACCGCAAAAGTAATAGTTGTAGGTACTGGAACAGATACTTACTTTGGTTCAATAGCAAAAAATCAATTTATGCTAAACAAAAAATTTGATTCTAGATTCGATAAAGGGGTCAGCAAAGTTAGCTGGTTATTAATTAAATTTATGATTATCATGACACCTATTGTCATGATGATACATGGGGTTATAAATGGGAACTGGTATGAGGCTTTTTTATTTGCTATAGCTGTAGCGATTGGACTTACTCCAGAGATGCTTCCAATGATTGTAACAGCTAATTTAGCTAAAGGTTCTATTAACATGAGTAAAAAAAAGGTACTTGTAAAACAACTATCTTCTATTCATAATCTTGGAGCTATGGATATTCTCTGTACCGATAAAACAGGCACGTTGACAGAAGATAAGATGGACCTGGTACACCATACAGATACAAATGGAGATAAGTCGGATGAAGTTTTGAAATTAGCGTATATAAACGGTTACTTCCATACAGCATATAAAAATGAAATTGATTTATCAGTTATACGTTATGTAAGAGATAGTAGTAAATATGATATATCTCAATACTCAAAAATAGATGAATGTCCATTTGATTTTGATCGAAGACGAGTTTCAGTTGTTGTAGAAAAAAATGCTAACGAACGAATAATGCTATGTAAAGGTGCTGTTAGAGAAGTTGCATCAATTTGTAGTTATATAAAAGAAAATAATAAGATAATTCCTATTACAGATGAAATCCAACGTAAAAATAAACACTTAATTGAACTCTGGCAGGAGCGGGGGATGCGAGTTGTTGCAGTTGCATATAAGCAGTTAAAGAGTGATAAAGTGGGGAGTTACTCTATTGATGATGAATCAGATATGATACTTGTTGGATATGTAGGTTTTTTAAATCCACCTAAGCAATCGGCTATCGCTGCACTTCAGACTCTACAAAAGAAGGGCGTACAAGTAAAAATTTTAACTGGTGATAATGAGTCCGTGACAAGAAATATATGTAGGAAAATGGGTTTGTATATAGGAGAACCAGTACTGGGGTATGAAATTGATAGTCTTCCTGATAAGGTATTAGCAAAACTTGCAAGTAAAACAAATGTGTTCGCAAAATTAAATCCTAGTCAAAAATTCCGTATTATTAAGGCACTTCAAATGAATGACCATACAGTTGGGTTTATGGGGGATGGTATTAACGATGTGTTTGCTTTAAAACAATCTGACGTTGGTGTATCTATCCATACAGCAGATGATATTGTTAAAGAGAGTTCAGATATTATACTTATAGAAAAGGACTTACATGTATTAGAAGATGCTATAGTGGAAGGTCGGACAACATTTGGAAATATACTGAAGTATATTAAGATGACAGCAAGTTCAAATTTTGGAAATGTATTAAGTTTATTAATTGCCAGTGCATTTCTTCCTTTTCTTCCAATGCTACCAATTCAAATATTATGTCAAAACTTACTATATAATCTATCCCAACTCTCAATTCCATGGGATAAAGTTGACAATGAATTTTTAGTAAAACCAAGAAGTTGGGATACAAAAGACTTATTTCGTTTTATCATTTTTATTGGGCCGGTCAGTAGTGTTTTTGATATAGTCATTTTTATTGTAATGTGGAACATATTTGGTGCAAATATTCCTGAAATGCAATCCTTATTTCAAACGGGTTGGTTCGTAGTAGGGCTATTAACCCAATTATTAATTGTTCATATGATTCGTACTCAACATATTCCTTTCTTACAAAGTACGGCTGCTAAGCCTGTTTTGATGCTTACAGGATTAGTTATGATGATAGGAATTTTCCTTCCATTTACTAGTTTAAGTACTCAAATTGGCTTAACGCCACTTCCGTCTTATTATTTTCTGTGGTTATTGGGAATTTTAATAATGTATGCGCTAGTTACTCAGATTATAAAGAGAATATACATCAGGAAGTTTAATCGATGGCTATAGTTAAATACAGAGGAAATGGAGAAAATAATCTGTGCATCACTCTTTATACCAAGCTGTTCACGAATTTCTCGTAATGACTTTTCTTCTTCTAATCGAAGACGCACTGCTTCTCGCTTTAGTTCTTCTGTATATGTTTGAAATGATTGTCCTTTTTTTTCCATAAAAAATCCCCTCCAGATAAAACAGTATTGAGTCCATCATACCAGATGGACTCTTTTTTTACTGTCTACCTATAGGGGATAATACCAAATACGTTCCTTTTTTCTATTTTATCGAAGCATGCTGCCTGTAAAAAGCCTTCCATACAGGGGCATGTTTATCAGTTGAAATATCACTTAGAAAAAGTTGTCATGTACATAAGAGGAACTACTCCTAGAGATAGAAGGACTTACAAATTTCAAAGGATTTCCC
Source organism: Bacillus cereus (assembly GCA_002578045.1). Lineage (GTDB taxonomy): Bacteria > Bacillota > Bacilli > Bacillales > Bacillaceae_G > Bacillus_A > Bacillus_A cereus_AK. The sequence goes on along the minus strand of NUMR01000026.1, from coordinate 50,112 downwards.
TTTGTATATCAAGAAGCAAAATAAATTTATGATAAAATATAGAAAAAGATAATTAAGAAGGGACAATTAAAGTGAAACCAACAATTTATGATGTTGCTGAAAAAGCAGGTGTATCAATAGCAACTGTATCTAAGGTAATTAATCAAACAGGGCGTATAAGTGAAAAAACAATAAATAAAGTAAATAAAGTAATGGATGAATTAGATTACCAGCCAAGTAGTGTAGCAGCAGCGTTAACAGGTAAAAAAACATATACGATTGGGGTACTTGTCCCAGATATCTCAAACTCCTTTTTTGCAGAGGTAGCAAGAGCTTTTGAAAATAGTGCACGAGAATCAGGGTATACACTTATTTTATGTAGTACAGACCATCAAACAAAACGTGAGCACGAATACATTGATTTATTATTTAAAAAACAAGTAGATGGCATTATTATTGCAACGGAGTTAAAGGATTATAAACTAGTTAAAAAAATAGTGAATCGAGATTTGCCGCTTGTGTTATTTACCGTAGATCATCCTTCCATCACAACTCATGTTGTGACAACTGATGATGTGAGGGGAGGCTATCTAGCTGGGAATTATCTAACGCAGAAAGGCCATAAATCGTTAACGATTATGATGGAGAAGGATAGAAAAAGTAGTTTAGGGAGACTGACTGGTTTCAAGCAGGCTCTTACGGATTCAGGGATTTCATTAGATGAAGATGCTATAATTAGCTGCTATTCGACAGTTGAAGATAGCAAACGTGCAAGTAAAGAATTACTTAATTTTCCTAACAGGCCTACAGCGGTTTTTGCTTGTACAGATTTAATTGCTATATGCCTTATGAATGAAGCAAGAAAACAAGGACTTTTGATTCCGGAAGATTTATCAATTGTCGGATTTGATAATACAATCTATGCTGAGATTGCAGATCCAGGGTTAACGACGATTGAACAGCCCATTAAACAAATGGCAGCCTGTACGTTTGAACAACTGCTAAAAACAATGGAAATGAAGGCCCATGCTAAGCAAAAAATTACAATTATTCCTCAATTAGTAGAGCGATCCTCAGTAAAGGATATTACATGATAGTTTTTTAGTAGTTTACTTGAATGTAACGAAAAGAGGGACATCGTAACTATGTGCAGCTATGATGCCCTTCTTTATCCCGCTATTTGTGGGCAGTAAGATTCCCACCTCAAAATTCGGCGAATGCGAGGAAGTTAGGTAGGAGATAACTGCCCGTAAAAGCCCGATTGGTGTGGGTCATAATCAGTGGGGGATGGACAAAACCCCACTGATTAAAGTTTCACTTTATTATTAAGAACTTATACTGGGAATTGCTCGCCGCTTTTAGTATTTAAATCCTGCTTAATCTCATTCTCCTTTGGAATAGTAAGGAAATGAGTTAGAAATGCACCAAAAAAGTACAAACCTGCAAAGATCCAAATCACGCCGCCAACGTCTAATGGGCCGATGAAGGCAGTTACAACTAATGGCCCAACGAAAGCTGATAATCCTGAACCTAAATTTAAGACAGACATTGCGGCTCCCTTATTTTCGGGAGCTAAGGATGGTACTAAAGCTGTAAGGGGGACATAACCAGCAAGTGTTGCCCCGTAGCAACATGCAACAAATAATATTACCCAATAATTATGTCCTACCAGTTGTGGTACATAATAGAGCGCAAGAGTTACAATTCCACAACCAACTCCTCCGAACCATTTAATCGTATTTACCCAGCCGAGTTTGTCTCCAACAATACCAAAAATAATGTTAAACACCATATTTACAAAGAATAGGGTACCCCAAATTTGAAGCCATTCCGTCATTGTAAAATTAAATTTCATCATATACGTAGGTAGGAAAACAACAAATCCAAATTGGGCAGCCGAGTTAATAACCTTTACGATTCCACCTATACCAACTTTGGGATTTTCAAATGCAATGGTAATGCCCTTTAGCAATTCATTTGATTTGTTAACGCTTACATTCCGTGTTTTAAATTTGTCCTTATTTACAACAATTGAAAATAATCCCCCGATGACAACGAAAATTAAGGCGCTCCATAAAGTAGCAATTTCTCCGATTTTAGGAACCATATAGCTAGAATAAAAGGCTCCTATAACACTAAGTCCAAGCTGGAATACGAACCAGAACCAGCCAACTGCTCTTGAAAGCATTTGTTGAGGAGTACTGTAAGATATCCAAACTAAGAAAGAATAAGCAAATAAGGGATAACCAAATCCTCGTAGAGCGTAGCAAAGTAATATAATGGGATAATTCATACTTTGAATGCCAATTCCTATGAATCCAATGGAACCTAATATGAATGATACTAAACCAAACGTCATTACTTTTCTTGGTCCCCATATTTGTACAAATACCCCCGAAAACCAGGAAGAAGCAGATACAGTAATTCCATAAATGGTAAACAAAAAAGCAGAGTGTTCTAACGTTAAACCTTTTTCAACGAGATACGGGGATAACCATCCCTGTTCTAAACCGTCCCCAATCATAAAAACAATAATCCCTATGTATCCCCAAGTTAAATTAGAAGGGATACCAATCTTGTCCATAAATGTTTTGTTTGAACTAATTGCGTTCATTCTCCCACCACCAATAAATTATTTAGGTTAAGCGCTTAATTCTTTTTGATGAAAAGTATACGCTTACATAAGAAGTGTGTCAATTAATTTTTGGATAATTAAAAACTTTCTGCCATACGAGTGTAATCTATGTATCCCGAATTAACGGGCAGTAAGACTCTCACCTCAAAATTCGGCGAATGCGAGGAAGTTAGGCGGGGGATAACTGCCCGTAAAAGCCCGATTGGTGAGGGCTCATAATCAGTGGGGATGGACAAAACCCCCACTGATTACAGTTTCACTTTATTTGCTACACACTAAAATAATCGTGCGAATAAATAAAAAAAGATGGGATTGTTTCCGTTAAATCAATGTATGTAAAGGTGATATTAGGAAATGTATAAATTACTTAATTCTTATTATTTCTTTTTAGATAGGTGTAGTGCGGTTGAACGGGAAATTTGAAAATCGGATAAAAAGAAAAAGTGTTCAAAAAAATAAAAATATTTTCAATTTAGAGCCAAATATGTATAATGAAGAAAATAGAGAAAGCGCTTAACTTAATTTGATGTGCTAAACCTTAGAATCTTTCATTTCTTAAATTTTAATGAAGAGGGAGAAATCATATGAATGTTTTAACGATTGGAATTATTGGTGCTGGACGAATTGGGAAACTACATGTTGATAATTTGCAGCTTATGCCACAAGTAAAAATTAAAGCGGTTTCAGATGTAGTGATTAGTCATCTAGAAAAGTGGGCTCAAGACAAAGGGATTTCCACTTTGACAACTAACTATCAGGATTTATTAGCAAATCCAAAAATTAACGCTGTCTTTATTTGTTCACCAACAAATACACATGCGCAAATTATTAAAGAAGCGGCTCTTGCAAAAAAACATATTTTCTGCGAAAAGCCTGTTAGTTTCTCAGTAGAAGAAACATTAGAAGCATTAGAAGTGGTAAAAGAACAAGGAGTATTTCTTCAAGTAGGTTTTAATCGTCGTTTTGATCCTAACTTCAGAAAAGTTTATGATCTTATTCAACAAGGAGAAGTGGGACAGCCACACATTTTAAAAATTACGTCTAGGGATCCACAACCGCCAAGTATAGAATATGTTCGTTCTTCAGGTGGATTGTTTATGGATATGATGATTCATGATTTTGATATGGCCCGATATGTGATGAATAGTGAAGTTGTTGAAGTGTTTGCATATGGAACAACATTAATTGATTCGTCCATTCAGGAAGTAAATGATGTTGATACGGCAATTGTCACATTAAAATTTGCAAATGGGGCTTTAGGGGTAATTGATAATAGCCGTCAAGCTGTGTATGGATATGACCAGCGTCTTGAAGTGTTTGGCAAAAAAGGTGCGGTCGCTGCGGATAATTGCTGTCCGACAACAGTACAAGTGTCAAAAACAGAAGGTATTGTAAAAGATAAGCCGCTTTATTTCTTCTTAGAGCGCTATACGCAGTCTTACATTGAGGAAGTAACACAATTTACAAAGTCAATTATGGAAGGAAAAGCCGTTATTTGCAGTGGTAATGATGGGTTACAAGCAGAACGGATTGCGAAGGCCGCGAAGGAATCTTTACTAACAAGAAAACCTGTTCAAATTGAACATGAAGAACCGGCATTAAACCAATAAAGAGAGCGTTTACTTCTAAATAGATAAAGAGGCGTGAATAGTATGGTCATAAAAAATCCTTAACCACACCATTTACTCTTTCATAAAGCACGGGAGGTAGTAACAATGAATCCACTTATATTTAAAGAAGATTGTCCATTAGACTTAATTGCAGTTGGACGTTTATGCGTTGATTTAAATGCCAATGAAACACAACGCCCTATGGAAGAAACAAGAACATTTACTAAGTATGTAGGGGGATCTCCTGCAAATATTGCGATTGGTGCGGCACGTCTTGGCTTACAAACGGGATTTATCGGTAAAGTGTCCGATGATCAAATGGGTCGCTTTATTACAGGATACCTAAAGGACAACAATATTAATACGAATCATATATGTATTGATCGTACTGGTGCAGTGACAGGTTTAGCCTTTACAGAAATTAAAAGCCCTGAGGATTGCAGTATTTTAATGTATCGTGACAATGTCGCAGATTTAAATCTTGATCCGACAGAAGTATCTGAGGGCTATATTAGCCAATCAAAGGCACTCTTAATTTCAGGAACAGCTTTAGCGAAAAGCCCTTCTCGTGAAGCGGTATTTTTAGCGCTAGAATATGCTCGTAAGCATGATGTAGTCGTATTTTTTGATGTTGATTACCGCTCTTATACATGGCAGTCAGAAGCTGAAACGTCTGTGTATTACAACCTAGCGGCTGAAAAGTCTGATGTCATTATTGGAACGCGTGAAGAGTTCGACATGATGGAAAAACTAATAAACTACGAACAATCTAATGATCAAGTTACGGCTGAAAGATGGTTTTCTCATTATGCGAAAATCGTCGTAATTAAGCACGGCGGGGATGGTTCAATCGCTTATACGATAGACGGTCAATCTCACCGCGGCGGTATCTTTAAAACAAAGGTACTAAAGACATTTGGCGCTGGTGACTCGTATGCTTCTGCGTTTATTTACGGCTTAATGAAAGGGCTTGATGTTCCTCAATCGATGCGATTAGGAGGCGCTTCTGCTTCAATTGTTATTTCCAAGCATAGCTGTTCTGATGCAATGCCAACAAGTGTAGAGATTTCTGCATTCATGGAAATGGCTGAGGAAATTGTATAGAAACTTCATCAACCAATAATTAACTAGGGGCGTATCCTATGAACGCTTCTACATTAAATAAAAGGGAGAGAAATAATATGACAGTACAAACAGCACAAATTGTAAAAAACTACATTGGCGGCGAGTGGGTAGAATCCTCTTCAACTAAGATGGAAGATGTATATAATCCTGCAACAGGGGAAGTAATCGCTCAAGTACCACTTTCAACGAAAGAAGATGTTGAACAAGCTGTACTAGCAGCAAATAAAGCGTTCCAATATTGGTCCAAAACCGCTGTACCAAAACGCGCTCGTATTTTATTTAAATATCAACAATTATTAGTAGAAAATTGGGAAGAGTTAGCAAAACTTATTACGATTGAAAATGGAAAAAGCTATAACGAAGCTTACGGTGAAGTTCTTCGTGGTATTGAGTGTGTGGAATTTGCAGCAGGTGCTCCTACATTAATGATGGGAAAACAGCTTCCTGATATTGCGACAGGTATTGAATCTGGTATGTATCGTTATCCAATTGGTGTTATTGGTGGGATTACACCTTTTAACTTCCCGATGATGGTTCCATGCTGGATGTTCCCACTTGCGATTGCTTGCGGTAATACATTTGTGTTAAAACCTTCAGAACGTACACCACTTCTAGCCGCAAAATTAGCCGAATTAGCTGAAGAAGCAGGCTTACCAAAAGGTGTATTAAATATCGTAAATGGCGCACACGATGTAGTAAATGGTCTTCTTGAACATAAACTAGTGAAGGCAATTTCATTTGTAGGTTCTCAGCCAGTTGCAGAATATGTATACAAAAAAGGAACAGAAAACTTAAAACGAGTTCAAGCATTGGCAGGTGCGAAAAACCATTCCATTGTATTAAATGATGCGAATCTGGAATTAGCTACAAAGCAAATTATTAGTGCTGCATTCGGTTCAGCTGGTGAGCGTTGTATGGCTGCTTCTGTTGTAACAGTACAAGAAGAAATTGCAGATCAATTAGTTGGTAGATTAGTAGAAGAAGCAAACAAAATTGTGATTGGAAACGGTCTTGATGAAGATGTATTTTTAGGGCCAGTTATTCGTGATAACCATAAAGAGCGAACAATTGGTTATATCGATTCAGGTGTAGAACAGGGAGCTACATTAGTTCGTGATGGACGTGGGGATGCAGTTGTAAAAGGAGCTGGCTACTTCGTTGGTCCAACAATTTTTGATCATGTTACAAAAGACATGAAAATTTGGCAAGATGAGATTTTTGCCCCTGTTTTATCAATTGTTCGTGTGAAATCATTGGATGAAGCGATTGAAATTGCTAATGAGTCTCGTTTTGCAAATGGGGCTTGCATTTATACAGATAGCGGGGCAAGTGTACGTCAATTCCGTGAAACAATTGAATCGGGTATGTTAGGTGTTAATGTTGGGGTTCCAGCGCCAATGGCGTTCTTCCCGTTCTCTGGCTGGAAAGACTCTTTCTATGGTGACCTTCATGCGAACGGTACTGACGGCGTTGAGTTTTATACAAGAAAGAAAATGCTTACATCTCGTTGGAAAAAATAATGATTAAGAGAGAAGGAGAATGTCTCTAATTGTTCGTAAGCGAATGTAACGGAAGTATTAGGAGTCTATCAAATTCCTGATACTCCTTTTCTATATGCAGAATGACTGATAGAGGGGAGCAAACAATATGCAAACTGTTAGAATGACGACGGCGCAAGCATTGGTGAAATTTTTGAATCAACAGTACGTAGAGTTTGATGGAGAGCAGCAAAAGTTTATTAAGGGGATCTTTACTATTTTTGGTCATGGAAATGTAGTAGGCCTAGGGCAAGCTTTAGAAGAAAATGAGGGAGAATTAGAAGTATATCAAGGGAGAAATGAACAAGGGATGGCAAATGCTGCGATTGCTTTTGCAAAACAAAAACACAGGAAACAAATTATGGCATGTACTTCTTCTGTTGGTCCTGGATCAGCAAATATGATTACCGCTGCTACAACAGCTTCTGCAAACAATATTCCCGTTTTACTACTTCCAGGTGATGTATTTGCAACGAGACAACCTGATCCTGTTCTTCAACAAATTGAACAAACACATGACTTATCTATTTCTACAAATGATGCTTTTCGTGCAGTAAGTAAGTACTGGGACCGGATAAATCGTCCTGAACAATTGATGACAGCTATGATTCAAGCAATGCGTGTTTTAACAAATCCGGCAGATACAGGAGCTGTAACAATTTGTTTACCACAAGATGTTCAAGGGGAAGCATGGGATTTTCCAAGTTACTTCTTCCAAAAGCGTGTTCACCGCATTGAACGTCATCTACCTACAAAAGCCAGCTTAGCGGATGCGATTGAAATGATTAAGGGAAAGAAAAAGCCAGTTATAATTTGTGGTGGTGGTGTAAGATACGCAGAAGCGGCAGAAGAACTAAAACAGTTTGCTGAAACATTTCATATTCCATTTGGGGAAACGCAAGCTGGAAAAAGTGCCATTGAAAGCAGTAATTCATACAATCTTGGTGGCATTGGTGTAACTGGGAATATAGCGGCTAATACAATTGCAAAGGAAGCGGATCTTGTTATTGGAATGGGGACGAGATTTACAGACTTTACAACTGCATCTAAACAATTATTTCAAAATGAAGAGGTTGAGTTTCTAAACATCAACATTTCAGAATTCCATGTGAACAAGCTCGATGCATTAAAGATTATAGCAGATGCGAAAGAAGCGCTTCTTGCTCTATTAGATGAACTGCAAGCAATTGATTATCGATCTAGTTATACAACAGAAATTGCAGATGCAAAAGAAGTTTGGAAAACAGAATTAGCACGTCTACATAATATTCACTTTACAGGTCAAGATTTCACACCAGAAATCGCAGGTCATTTCGATGAGAATATAAACGAATATGTAGACGCACTTGATACACAATTACCGCAGACTGTAGTTATTGGACAAATTAATACATTACTTGATGAAGATGCAATCATCGTTGGTGCGGCAGGAAGTCTTCCGGGTGATTTACAAAGAATGTGGACGTCGAAAAAACCAAATACATATCACATGGAGTATGGGTACTCTTGCATGGGATATGAGGTTGCAGGCGCACTTGGTGCTAAGCTAGCTGAACCATCGAAGGAAGTATATGCAATGGTAGGGGATGGCAGTTATCAAATGCTTCATTCTGAGCTCGTCACAAGTCTTCAAGAAAACAAAAAAATTAACGTATTACTGTTTGATAACTCCGGATTTGGCTGCATTAATAACTTACAAATGGGCAACGGAATGGGGAGCTTCGGAACAGAGTTTCGTTACCGAAACCAAGAAACTCGTAAATTAAACGGGTCTATTATGAAAATTGATTTTGCAGCTAGCGCGGCTGGATATGGTGTGAAAACATATCGTGTTACATCGATAGAACAATTACGAGAAGCGCTTGAAGATGCGAAGCAACAAACGGTTTCTACTTTGATTGATATTAAAGTATTGCCCAAAACGATGACAAACGGATACGAATCGTGGTGGCATGTAGGAGTTGCGGAGGTATCTAATAGTCAAGGTGTACAAGTTGCATACGAGAATAAAGTAAGTAACTTGCAAAAGGCAAGATCTTATTAGATTAGAGCATAAAGAGAGTTTTTCATCTATGCCTATATTTTTTAGAAAGCTCTCTTTTTGACGAACATATAGGTGAAGTTGGCAAAATTCTTATACAACATTTTGTATAGAGGAGAGACAAGAGAATGTTCAAAGAAAACACGATTAAGCTTGGGATTGCACCAATTGCTTGGACAAATGATGATATGCCGGAGCTAGGAGCAGAGAATACGTTTGAACAATGTATTAGCGAGATGGCACTAGCTGGCTTTAATGGAAGTGAAGTAGGTAATAAATATCCGAGAAATGTAGCTACATTAAAAAAAGCTTTAAAATTAAGAAGTTTAGAGATTGCTAGCGCATGGTTTAATGCATTTTTAACAACAAAGCCGCTTGAAGAGACGGTACAAGCATTTATTAAACATAGGGATTTCTTGCATGATATGGGTGCAAAAGTCATCGTTGTATCAGAGCAAGGACATAGTATTCAAGGTTTAATGAATGTACCTCTATTTAAAAATAAGCCTGTTTTTACAGAAGAAGAGTGGTATAAGCTTGCGGCTGGTTTGCATCACCTCGGTAAATTAGCCCAGGAAAAGGGGCTATATATTGTATACCATCATCATATGGGTACGGGTGTTCAAACAACAGCAGAAATTGAAAAGTTAATGGAAATGACTGATCCAGAACTTGTATCTCTGCTTTTCGATACAGGTCATCTTGTTTTTTCAGGAGAAGAGCCGCTTTATATTTTAAAAAAACATTTACCACGTATTAAACATGTGCACTTAAAAGATATTCGCCAGGAAGTAGTAGATGCTGTAAAGGAAAAAGATTTAAGCTTCCTACAAGCAGTGAAGAATGGTGTATTTACAGTTCCTGGAGATGGTGTAATTGTATTTGATGAAGTGTTTCCTATCCTTGCAAACTCTAATTATACAGGGTGGTTTGTGGTAGAAGCAGAGCAAGATCCGGATGTAGCAAATCCTTTTGAATACGCATTAAAAGCCCGAAAATTTATAAGAGAAAAAGCAGGTCTTTAATTTCCATATTGTGAGATTACAAGTTTCAATGGCTTATAAAGAATATGTAGTAATAGGAAAAGGAGGTGTTATATGAAACCAACAATGTATAGTGTTGCTGAAGAAGCTGGTGTATCTATATCAACTGTTTCAAAGGTAATCAATCGAACTGGAAATATTAGTGAACGTACAAGGGGTTGAAAGTCATGTTAGGAAAATTAGGTGAATTAAAAGAAGGATATAATGTATTAACAGAAATGAATGGTCAGTGCAGTGATATGTTAATGGACATCGGTATATATAAGCTGTCCAATGGAAAAGAAGAATGTCTATTAGATATTCAAAATGAAACGGCGATTTTATTATTAGAAGGGTCAATACGTTTAGAGTGGGAAAGAAATGTACAAGTTATTCAAAGAGAGTCTGTTTTTGAAGAAAATCCTTGGTGTTTACATGTGGCAAAAAATGTAAATGTTACAATTTCTGCTCTTTCGGACAGTGAAGTACTTGTTCAAAAAACGGATAATGACGAAGAATTTGTGTCCAAGTTATATACCCCAAATGATTGTCAAAGTGTTGTAGCTGGAGAAGGAGTATGGGAGGGAACTGCACAGCGTGTTATTCGCACAATTTTTGACTATAACAATGCAGCATACTCTAATATGGTAGTAGGAGAAGTTATTTCTTATCCAGGGCGATGGTCCAGTTATCCACCACATCACCATGATCAACCAGAGGTATATTATTACCGTTTTAACAAGTCGCAGGGATTTGGGTGTGCGATGGTTGGTGAGGATGCCTATCGCGTCGTACATAATAGCTTTATTACGATTCCGGGTGAGCTAGATCATCCCCAAGCAACGGCGCCTGGCTATGCAATGTATTTTTGTTGGATGATCCGACATCTTGAGAATAATCCATGGAATAATCGTATTATGGAAGAAGAACACAAGTGGTTATTAGAAACAAATGTGAAAATTTGGCCAGAAAAGGAATAGCGCTTTTTTTTATTTAGAAGTTATATAGTTTGTTAGGTTAGCATCAGTATTGAAAATCTAGTGGGATATATGGTGAAGAGTGTGTTCAAATTTTAATGGTGTTCGTAGAAATCCCCACTGATTATTAGCCCACAAATAGCGGGATAAATATAGACTATGGTTTTGTTTAATATAGTAAACACACGTATCTCGGCTGAATCCTTATCTCGTTTTTGTTGGATGGATGGCAATACTGCTGAACCCCAAATTATCTTTGGGTGTCCATAACCAAAATAATATAAAAGTCTCAATCTCATTTCTATAGGATGAAATGAGATTGAGACTATTTTGTTGTTTACTTAACAGATAATGGAATGGTAACCAAAAATTGTACGCCTTGTTTAGTATTATTTATAGAAATAAGCACTTCCTAAACTAATAACCAGTACAAATTTTATTGTACGATCATTACATGCGCCCTCACTTCACGTTAATAGACTGGCTTTCTACCAATATTCAAAATCGATTGCGTATTTTAATTTGTGTTCCAGTTTTTCTCGACTAGGTCAATGAATAATTACATATAAACTCCCTTATATCTCTAGATAAACTACTGAATAACTCCATACAAACTCCAGATAGTGTATATAGAATAACAACTATCAAGGAGGTTAGGAAAAATGAATTTTATAAAACGTGCAATTCTCAGTATGAAAAAAAGAATAGGAACATCATTCATTTTGATGGCAGTCTTTCTGATTGTTACAAATTTAGTGCTGGCAGGATTCGCAATCCAAAATGCATCAAAGAAAGCTGCCGATTCAGCAAGAAAAAAACTGGGTGCAGATGTTACTTTAAGTCCTGATGTTGATAAATTAGTAAAAAAAGCAAGGGAAACTGGAGAAGCGCCTAATCCACCGCAGCTCGACACAAAAGAAGCAGAGCAATTAGCAAAATCCAAGTATGTAAAAGATTATAATTACATAACCACTACTTTCGGAATTCCGGATGGATTTACATTAGTAGGATCTTCAGAAGAAGGGGAAGAGAAAAGTGGATCGAACATGGTTATGCGAGGAGGATCAGGTTCAGATATAGATCCGAATTCTTCTTTTATGATAGAAGGGGTTCGTACGACTGCATTACAAGAAAGCTTTAAAAATGGAAAAAGTAAAATCATTGATGGGAACCCAATTACAGAAAAGATGAATGATCAGAATGTAACTTTAATGGAAAAACGATTAGCGGAACAAAACAATTTGAAAGTAGGGGATAAGGTTAACATTCAATCAGGGGATAAGAAGACAACTCTTGAATTTGAAATTGTTGGTATTTATGAAACGGATGAGCAAGCACCATCAATAGGTGGAAATGCCCCTCCTATGATGGATCCAGCTAATAAGTTGTACATGCCTCACTCTACTATAAAAAAATTAGAAGCAGATCAAAGTGCTAGGAATAACACTCAAGTCGTGTACTACTTGAACGATCCACAATACGTTGATGCATTTAAAAATGAAGCAAAACAATCTAATATCGACTTTTATAATTTTAAGTTAGATGCACATGATTCATTATACAAACAAATGATTGGTCCTATCGAAAATATCGCTTCTACTTCTAAAATGATTATCTACATTGTATCTATTGCAGGTGCTATTATCTTAGGATTAATCATTATGTTATCAATTAAATCACGTCGTAAGGAAATGGGGATTTTATTATCCATTGGAGAGAAAAAATGGAAACTGATGGCGCAGTTCCTAGTAGAAGTAGTATGTATTGCAATTGTAGCATTTGGATTATCTTTAACAACTGGAGCTAAAGTTTCCCAATATATAGGGGATAATTTACTTTCAAGTGAAATTGCTACAGCAAACGAAGAAAATGACAACCCACAACATGGTGGACCAATAATGGTTGGATCTGGTAATAGTCTACAAGATCAAAATAAAGATCCAATTGATAAAATTGATGTAAGTGTAACAGGGGGGGATGTAGAAAAAATGGGGGGAATTGGACTCATTATTGCTATATTAGCAACGCTTCTTCCAGCATTATCTATTCTACGCTTAAATCCAAAACAAATCCTTTTAAAAGATGAATAAGGAGGCTCGATATGGAGACGATTTTACAATTTAAAAACTTAGATTATTATTATGAAAGTAACGGAAAAAAAGTAACGATACTAGATAATGTTAACTTTTCTTTTCAAAAAGGGCATTTCTACACGATTTTAGGGCCATCCGGATCTGGTAAAACCACAACTCTTAGCTTAGGTTGTGGGCTGGATATACCTAAAAATGGTTATGTACTGTATAATGGCAAAGATATTCGAAAAATTGGTTTGGATCGATACCGTAATCAAAATGTATCCGTAATTTTCCAATCTTATAATTTGATTACCTATATGACTGCTCTTCAGAATGTACTAACGGCAATGGAAATTACAGGTGTGAAGGTACAAAATAAAAAAGCAAGGGCATTAGAATTATTAGAGAAGGTAGGACTCACAGAAGTAGAAGCGAAACGAAATGTTTTGCAACTAAGTGGTGGACAACAACAACGTGTAGCAATTGCTCGAGCACTATCCTGCAATGTTGATTTGCTTATTGCTGATGAGCCAACAGGGAACCTTGATGGAGAAACAGCAAAAGAGATTATTGAGTTGTTTCAAGAGCTTGCTCATCAAGAGAATAAATGTGTAATTGTTGTTACGCATTCACAAGAAGTTGCAAAACAATCGGATCGAGCAATTTATTTAAGGAAGAAGAAGTTAGTAGTAAACTAAATTAATGATAATTAAGAAAAAATCTACCTTTTTTCTTAATTCACATAATTTTAAAAATTAAAACCTTCATATGTTTATATTTGTTATATAATAAGCCCAAGCCATATTCAAGATGGTTTCCCTGCTTTGAATGTTGAGATAGTTTGTTGTATCCTTTTTAACATTATCTGAAAAAGAACTTGTAGTAATTTCTACAAGTTCTTTTTGTTGCCCTTACAAAGTGGAATCAGTCGGTCTTCAAATGAAAAAATGAATTTAAACTAAGTCATTCCTTGGGGACTGTTTTTGTTACGATTGGTTAATTGTATTTTTGAACAAGTGCACTTTCAACAAATGTAGAAGCTCCCTCAGTTATTGCAATAAGCCACATCCAAAATATTGCACCGGGTCCGCCGATGGAGATCGCAATTGCGACACCAGCTAAGTTTCCTGTACCAACGCGAGAAGCTGTACTCATGCAAAATACTTTCATTTTTTTTCTTTTTGCGCTTTACGAGTTGAGGAACTGGCACTATCATTAAGTAAGCGAATCATTTCACCAACATAGTGAAATTGTACAAACCTTGTCTGAATTGTAAAATAGCATCCAATCCCAATTAAAAGAGCAATTAGGATATAATCCCATAAAAATGCATTTGTTATTCTAATGAATTTGTGGATAGAAGTGATTATATCATTAATAAAGTCCATATATATGAACTTTATTTGAATTTTCGTGGGTTAAGGCTTGATCTAGGTATTCTTTCTTTTTCGTTTATCCCGCTATTTGCGGGCTCATAATTAATGAGGATGGACAAAACCCCCACTGATTAAAGTTTCACTTTATTATGGCATTATTCGATGAAACGGAGCAAATTCTATACTTTTCTATTGCTAAAATGTTATTCAAGATATAAAATCTGGATATACGGTTTTATATCCTGAATACTTCCGAAAGTCTGTTATCAGACTTTTGGAAGTATAGGGACGGAAATCATAAAAATAAAAAATAGTAAAAGTAATAGATTACTTAGGGGATTTCACCTATTAGTACAGTTATTTTTGGAACTTTAATGATGTATAGTGCAGACTCAATTATTGCTTATATTTCTTTCGAAATATAAGCATTTTATTTTTACATGGAAAGTATGTAAGTTTCACAACTTACGTTTTGTAACAGATAGATAAAAATGTGGACTTTCCTTATCATTTTATGTTTATGAAATATGTAAATTACTTGTTAATTCATTAGTATTATTTTAATAAATATTAAAATGATCGTATTCATAATGTAGCGACAAAATATCTCATTATGTATTCGATAAATATATTTACTGTGTATGTAAAATAGATTTTGCGATACCGCAATCATTAATGTTAGAAAATTACCCTATAATTTTAAAGAATACTTTTATTCACATCTTTTTTCTAATCCAAATTGCATTACGGCCTTTTGATGTTAGTTCAATTAATTTTTCTTCTTGTAAACAAGCAAATGCCTTATTGATTGTGCTTGATGAAACATCAGAAAATACCATTCGTATCTCTTCTTTTGTAAAAGGTAGTTCTTGTTTTAATATATACTCTTTAATTTTAAAACTTTTGTTCCCCTTTAATTGGTAACTTGTAATATGTATATCAAGTTCTTTATATGCTTCTAAAATAATATGCAATAGACATTTTAATATAAAGGAGACATTATGTTCTTGATAATGCCAATTTGCAGAAGATTTATATAAGGCATCATAATAATCTCTTTCGTATTTTTTAATTATTTTATCTAATGAAATATATTTCACAAGTGAATGTTTACTTTGTAAAAGTAATAAACCTATCAGTAGGCGTACCATTCTTCCATTTCCAGATTCAAAAGGAAAAATACATATAAAATTAAATACAAAATTACAAATCAAAAGTAGGGGATCAATATCTTTTTGATTTAAGAAATAATTGTATTCTTCGCATAATTTTTTTATGGATCTTGGAATTTCCTCACACATTAAAGGGCGATAACAATAAAATGAGAAATCAGGTTGCGCATGTTTTTCAAGTAAGATTTCTTGTTTTCTCCACGTTCCACTATCTGAAGTAGCATATTTAAAGAGTTGGAAATGTATTTCTAAGATTGTGTTTGGATCAATAGTAAGTGTTTCAAAGTTATTATGGATGAGTGATAGCGCATCAACATAACAAGAGATTTCATCTTCAATAATTGTTTTTGGTGACATATCATATGTAATTAATTCTTTTAACCTTTTATTTGTTATTTTTAAGTTTTTATACATTGCAACAAAATCTTTTGTATGTTGAAGTTGAGTAGATTTTTGTAATTTTTCTAATGTGCATGGAAACTCTTTTTCATAAACCTCCAATCGCCCTTGGTATTGTTTTATTTTTCCAATTAGGCTGGCCACATCTAAATTTACCAATAAATTTGTGAATTTTTCGCCAAAAAACGACATAATTTCCCCTCCTATAATATAAAACTATACAATAATTAAATAGATTTAAAGTGTTTTTTGCATGAATTTCTAAAAAAAGATAAAATATTGGTTTTTTATGTATGAAAATTACAATAATTAGAGCCTTTTTGCTTTATTTTGTGACAAGATTTAACATTAGCTTAAATAGTTACGTAGTAAAAAATAAGAGTTTTATATTGTGTAATTGCTTTTTTACTAATAAATTGAGTCATTGCATATGGGGAAGGGGGGTAGTCCTTACTAATGAAGACTATTGCTTTTTACTTACCACAATTTCATGAAATACCTGAAAATGATTTATGGTGGGGACAAGGATTTACAGAATGGACCAATGTAAAGAAGGCAAAACCACGCTTTCTGGAACACTATCAGCCTAGGGTTCCGTTAGGGGGGCATTATTACAATTTGTTAAATTTAGATGTTCACAAATGGCAGATGAACTTGGCAAAACAGTATGGTTTAGATGGTTTTTGTTATTATCATTATTGGTTTAAGGGAAAAAAACTGTTAGAAAAACCAGTAGAACTGAGATATCAATGTAAAGAGATCGATTTTTCGTATTGCTTATGTTGGGCAAATGAATCATGGACAAGATCTTGGGATGGGAAGGAACAGGAGGTATTAATACGACAAGAATATGGGGATGAGTCTGATTGGAAAGAACACTTTAATTATCTTATGCCATTCTTTAAAGATGAAAACTATTTAACTGTTAAAGATAAACCGATATTTGTAATTTATAGGCCAGCCTCTATACCGCATCTTAATAAAATGTTGAACTTATGGAATAAATGGGCACAGTGGGAAGGGCTTCCAGGAATACACTTTGTAGAAATGTTAACGATTTTCGAGGATAAATCAGATTTTCTTTTTGACGCTGCTATAGAATTTGAACCTATGTACACTTTAAAAAGGTTAATAGGAAATACAAATACAAATTCATTTCAACAAGAAAAAAGAGATTTTCATGTAAGTTATGACTTTGTGTGGAAAAGAATATTAAGCCGTCAAAATAAAGAACGTGAAAACATTTATAAAGGGGCTTTTGTAGATTGGGATAATTCTCCAAGAAAAAAAGAAAGCGCTTTAATTATGAAGGGTGCTAATCCTGATAAGTTTAAAAAGTATCTTCTACAACATAGTAAAGATACTGATTTTTTATTTATCAATGCTTGGAATGAGTGGGCAGAAGGCACGTACCTTGAACCGGATACAAAGTATGGATATAAATACCTTGAAGCTTTAATGGATACAAAGAAGAGTGACTTTTAATAAATTGTATTAGCAAGATAGGGGAGGAAACAATATGACTGATATAAATACTATGATTTCCATTCGGAACATTAAGAAATCATATGGAGATTATACAGTTATTAAGAATTTAAGTCTAGATATTCGTAAAGGTGAAATCATAGGATTACTAGGACCGAATGGAGCAGGGAAAACAACACTTATTTCAATTTTATCTACTCTTATTCTTCCAGATGAAGGGAATGGCACGGTATGTAATTATAATTTGTATACTGAACGGAATATGATTAAAAAAAATGTGAGTGTAGTACCTCAAGATTTAGCGCTATACCCGACTTTAACCGCATATGATAACTTATCTTTTTATGCCGATTTATATGGATTAAAGGGAAATAGAAAAAAAAGGCGGATAAGAGAAGCATTGCAGTTTGCACAGCTTGAGGATTGGGCCAATAAAAGAATTGATACATTTTCCGGTGGTATGAAAAGAAGAATTAATTTAGTGATTGGTTTGCTAAATAAGCCAAAAGTTCTTTTCTTAGATGAACCAACCGTTGGGATTGATCCACAATCAAGAAACCATATTTTTAATTGTATTCGCCATCTTGTAGAAAAGCTAGGGATAACTGTCATATATACAACTCATCATATGGAAGAGGCAGAGATGTTATGCCATCGTGTAGCAATTTATGATAAAGGTGAAATATTAGATGTTGACACTCCCAAAAATTTAATAAAAAAATATGGGGAAAATTATTTAGAGATTGTAATATCAAATACTCCAGAAGAGTTTATACATAAGACGAAAACGATTCCTGATGTGAAGTCCTGCATATTGGTGGATAAAAAAATCATAATTCAATGTGTAGATAGTTTTAATGTTACAAGAGAAGTGATGAAATTGATTCAAATATACAATTTAAAAATCGAATTATTTAATGTTAAAAATTCTAATTTGGAAAATGTATTTTTACATTTAACGGGAAAAAACTTAAGGTCGTAAAAGAAGGGGGTGGGTAAACATGAAAGCTTGGTATATTGCTAAGAAAGATTTGCTTATTCTTTTAAAGGATATTCCTGGTCTAATCTATTTATTTATTACACCAATTATAGTTATTGCAGTTGCTAGTTTTGCGCTGTCAAATGTATTTGATAGTAAGACGGAGAAATTCAAGATTCCAATAGTGGTAAATGATAATGGAGAACTTTCTAAAAGGGTTATTGAAGAATTAAAAAAAATACCTGCTCTTGAGATAGAAGAAACTTATGAATTAAATGGTAAAAAGAAAAGATACACAGAAGAACAGGTAAAAAAGGAAGTTCAAACTAAAAAAGCGGCAATCATCATTCCTAAGGATTTTACACAAAATGTGTATTCAGGTGCAGAGGCCAAAGTCATCATCATAGAAGATAAAGTTGATCGTATTATTCCAAGTGTTGTTTCAAATGCTGTAACTCAAATTGTTTCAGAGATACAAAAAGATATGGCTAAGGAGATTGTAAAACAAGCCTCCGCACAAATGGAAGTAAATGTAAAAGTAAAGTTTGAAGAATTAGTATCAGATACTGAACATAAACCAACTCCATTTGAATCTAATGTACCAGGATATGCCGTAATGTTTGTACTTTTAGGTACTGCAGCAGCTGCAGGTGCATTAGTAGAAGAGAGAGAGAATGGAACGCTAAGAAAAATTCTTACTTTACCTATTAATACGTTATCAATCATTTTTGGGAAGATGCTCTCATGTTTTATAACAGCAATTGTTCAATGTACAGTCCTTTTTAGCGTGGGACATTTTGTATTTGGAATGTGGCTAGGAAAAAGTGTATTAGGACTTATATTGCTCGTAATATGTACTGCATTTGCAGCTTCAAGCCTAGCAATTTTATTAGCATCTATATGTCAAACAAGATCACAGGCAAATGGTATTTCTATTTTAATCGTATTAACAATGTCTGCTTTAGGTGGATCTTGGTGGCCGCTCTATATAGAGCCGGAATGGATGCAAAACCTGGCACATATTACGATTACAGCTTGGGCAATGGGAGGCTTTAACGATTTATTAGTATATAACAAGGAGTTCTCCTCTGTTCTTATTCCATCAGCTGCATTAATTGGTATGGGTATCTTATTTTTAACCATCTCCATACAAAAGTTTCGACGTTCTAATGGAAAGTAGGTGAAATAAGTGCACTTAGTAAAAAATGAGGTAAATGTTCGTTTTGGGGAATGTGACCCCATGGGGATTGCTCACCACTCTCATTATTTTCATTGGTTTGAGCTGGGAAGGTTTGAAATGTTAGGTATGACTGGAATAGATCGGTATATAAAACAGGAAAAATTATATTTTCCAATAATCGATATAGGATGTACCTATAAAAAATCAGCTCGATTCCAAGACGACTTAATTGTAGAAACCTATCTTAAGAATGAAAGTAAGGTTTATATAGAATTTGTTTACAAATTATTCCGCAAGAGATGCCGAGTTTTGTTGGCGGAGGGCTTTTCAAAACATGTTTTAACGCGGTCGAATGATCAATTAATCAGTAGATTACCAGAAGGGATTTTAGAAAGGATTCAATTTGAAAATAGCGGGGGTGTCATATGATTACATTTATTTTTCCAGGACAAGGGTCTCAATCCGTAGGAATGTGTAAAGGGTATTTAGATAAATACCCAGATATATTTATCCCATTATTTGAGGAAGCAAATGATACGCTTGGATTTGATTTAAAGAAATTATGTTTATATGGGCCAAGTGAAAAATTAATAGAAACAAGTGTTGCACAACCAGCTATTCTTACGGTAAGCACAGGAATATCGAGACTTTTACATTTGTACGGTATAAGGCCATCTAAAGTGGCAGGTCATAGTTTAGGTCAATTCTCTGCACTAGTAGAAGCAGGCTCTTTACAATTTTCGGATGCGTTATCCATTGTTCGAAAGCGTGGTCAACTAATGAGTAATGTAAAGAGAGAAGGGTGCATGTTAGGAGTTGTATCGAATACATATCAAACATTATTTGAAGTTATAGAGGAATCTAAACAATATGAAATTGATATTGCTGCCTATAATGCTCCTACACAGGTAATCTTTTCTGGTGAGAGTGAGAGCATTTTTAAATTTCAAAGGGAATTAGAGCAGAAATCCGGGACAAAAACTAAAATACTTTCAACAAGTCATGCATTTCACTCAAGTTTAATGAAAGAAATGGTTCTTGAGTTTAAGGAGTATTTACATTTATTTTCGTTAAAAAATGCTCAAATACCAATTATTTTAAACTGTTCAGGAAAATCAACTACGGATAGAATCAATATTTTACAAGATATAGAAAGACAATGCGTAGATCCGGTTATGTGGCAAGACACTATCTACACTTTATTGAATAATGGTACAAAACATTTTATAGAAGTAGGTCCCGGGAATACTTTAACTAAGTTATGTCGCTCCTTTAAACAGAATATATCTGCATCCTCTACAGAAACACCAATGTATTTAAAAAGAAGTCTTACTATGATAGAGAAAGAATTTAAGGAGGAACATGTCCATGTTTAATGGAAACGAAGTGGCATTAGTTATCGGAGGATCAAGAGGGATTGGTAAAGCGATAACAATGGACCTAGCCAAACAGGGGTTAATTGTTTACTTTACCTTTCAGAATAATCAAAAATCAGCAAATGAAATAACCAACACAATAGAAGAAAAAGGCGGAAAAGCATTTCCTATGCATGTGGATATTACAAATGAAGATTCTATTCATAAACTGTTTCAACACATACGCTCAAAGGAAAAGAGAATAGATATTTTAGTAAATAACGCAGGAGTTATAAATGATGGATTTGCTGCGATGATGAGCGAGGAAAAGTGGAATCATGTGGTTGATTTAAATTTGAAGGGAACATTCCTTTGTTGTCGGCAAGCATTAAGAATAATGATGAGACAGAAAAGAGGTTCTATTGTAAATATCACATCGACGAGTGGAATAACGGGTGCAAGGGGCCAATGTAATTATTCTGCTTCAAAGGGAGGGGTTATTTCTTTGACCAAAACCCTAGCATTAGAAGGCGGTGAGTTCGGCATTCGAGTTAATGCTGTTGCACCCGGTTTTATACAAACCGATATGACAAAAGGTATGGACCAACAAACATTAAAAAGGATGTTAGAACTAGTGCCACTTGGAAGAATTGGGGACCCTAAAGAGGTAGCGTATTTAACAACATTTTTATCCTCTAACTATGCAAGTTATATCACTGGGAAAGTTTTTACAGTGGATGGTGGATTAGTTAATGGTTAAACAATAAATGATGAAATGACGAATTTTGAGTTGAATAAGGAAAAGGGGAAAACAGATGTTTACGTATGTAGAAACAAAAATAATTGCTGAAAAAAGAAAACAATTAACTACTAGAATTAAAGAAATTATTACTGAGCGATTAGATTTAGAAATTGAACCGCATTTCATTACTGATGATCAGCCATTATTCGGAAGAGGTTTAGGAGTTGACTCCTTAGATGCATTAGAGCTATTTCTGGCGATTGAAGAAGAATTTGGAGTTGCAGTGTATGACGAGAATATGGCAGTACTTGGTTCTATTAATAAAATTGCGGACTTTATTGAAGAAAATAGGGAGGATGATGTGCAGTGAGACCGGTTTTAAATGCAGATCAAATCCGAAATATTTTACCACATAAATGGCCATTTCTTTTTTTAGATAAAGTTATTCAACTTGAGCCAGGAAAGAGTGGAATTGGTATTAAAAATGTAACTGTAAGTGAACCCTTCTTTGAAGGACACTTTCCAAATGAATCAATTATGCCGGGAGTGCTAATTATTGAAGCTTTGGCACAAATGACGGCTGTTGTTTATGTTACAGGGGAACTAGCAAAAATAGATGTACATGATGAATGTGCACATAAAGTTGATCCGAGTTCGTATGTAGGTTATTTAGTTTCCGTACGTAATATGAAATTTTTAAAACCTGTAGTGCCAGGAGACCAGCTAGAATTACATGTCCAGATTGGAAGGTCTCTTGGATTAATCTCACAAGTGGAAATTACAGCTTATGTAGATAAAAAGAAAGTTGCTACGGGTAGTATTCAAGTTTCTAAAAGAGTTGAGGAAATATGATCCATGGTAAGGACATTCGAGTTCGCGAGTGTACAGAGGCGGATAGTGAGAAGTTAGCTCAATTTTATAATAAATATCAATACGGTCCTATTAAATATGGATTTCCATTACATAATCAAGACATTAAACAATTATTTCGAGAGCGAAAGATACATTTATATTTAATTGCTGAATATGAAAATGAGATTATAGCCAGCTTATTATTTTCTAGTTTATCAGGTCAAAGAGCAGCAATTCCAGATGGAACCTGGGCAGGATTCTTTTTAATCCACCCGGAATTTCGTTCGGGAAATATACCAGATAAATTATTCGCTTGTGCGATTAAAAATCTTATTCAGCAAGATATTAAGTATATTGATACAGAAGTGAATCCGGAAGATAAGGTAGCCATGGCACTCTATAAAAGAGTGGGGTTATATCAAACGAGTAGGTCGTATATAGACTATGATGGCTACTTAAATTTAAGGAGCTATTTGCCTTATGTTATTAAATATCTATTCGATGCATTTCAATCAATTATTTCAAAAAATGAACAGGATGTATGGCTATCTAGAGGTTGGAAAACAGTTAGAGGATTGAAATCCCTACGTTCGATCCAAAGTAACGCAATAACTAGAAATGGAATTGAAGTTGTACAGTATGCTATTAATCTTGGAGCAAAAGATGTGAATTGTTGGGTTGATATAAAAAGCGAAAAAATTACTGAGGTAGAAACAGAACAAGTACGATTCACTAGTTATATTTTAGAAGGAAATTATTTAATTGTTGGAAAAAAAATCCGTATCTGTTATGTATATGAACACCATTTTCCAGAGCCTATTGAAGCTAGTATTACATCGATGATAGGGGAAGATTACTTAATTGATTTAAAGAAAACTTTCTATCCAAATAAAAAGTACGAGTGGGAAGAAGTTATAACAGTAAATAAGGAATTTGAGGGAGAGCTTGTTACCAAGCTAAAAACAAGAGATATAGCACTAACTGTTCATTTTGGCATAACCATAGCAAATCCGTTAGAAGTATATGTTGCTAATCAACCTAAGATAATTACCGGGAGAGAATCCGTATATTTAGTAAATGTAAAAAATAATTCTTTAGATAGATTAATTTACAAATTACTTATTCAACAAGAAAACTCTAAAATACTAGAGATTAAACCGCTAGAACAAACACAAATATGTATCATAGAGCCAGGTGAAATAAAAAAACATTCTATTTTATTGAATCCTAAAGAAATTGGTGTCACTAATATGACTCTCTCGGCTGTTAGTCATCAAAATAAAAGTATTGGGAAATTAAAGAAGATACTTCCGATTCATGCGTATGGGAAAAATCATGTTTATGAAACAAAAGAATATTTAGTTCTAGAAAATATGTATATAACTGTACAAGTAAGTAAAAATACTGGGTGTTTATATATATATGATCTGAGGAAGCAACAATTGCTGGCAAAAGAAGCATGGCCAGATCTTGATTATCCATTTTTAAATGCAATAAAAGAGCCGAAAATAAATGAGCTATCGTGGTCAATAAAATCTGATTTTTGTTTTGAAATGATTCATGAGGCTACAAAATTAAAGAGAAGTATACGTTTTTTGTCAGATAAGATAGTTCAAATAAAAGATTTTGCACAGGAAGGAAAATTTATAAAGATATATCCTTGGTGCATGTTATATGATGCGAAGATGACAGTTCCGTTAAAAAGTGGGTTAGTTTCTAAACCAATGGTATATGGTGAATATCCATATTCAATACATGACTATGAGTTTGTAAATCAATTCGATTTACCTAGTCACCCAAACATGTATGAGAGAAATTATACATTGTTTGAATCTCAAAATATTAAGGTTGGATTCATATGGAAAGGAAACATAGAGCGAATCCTATATGGATTAAGATGGATGCCAGCAGTAGTATTTAAAAGGAACGAAGAGGAAAAATGCATAAAAAAAACTCACTATTATACATTATGTGGTCAAGATAGCATAGATGAAGTGGAAGAAATCTATAACGATATTACAAATGATACATCTAAATTTATATTTAATAAGATTCCGTACGCAATTGAGATAGACCAATTGCATTTTATAAATGAAAACGGGGATTTTCATATTCACGGGAGCCTAAAAAACTTACTTTATTTAAAAGTAAAGGGAAAACTAACATTGTTTTTCCCTCAGACATCTTACGAACAACATTTGTTTATACAAGACATAGAATCCATCAGTAATTTAGATTTTGAATTTAGGGGAAAGGCTAATTGGTCAAAAGCACATTATGCCATACTTACGTATCAAGATGACTTAAATGGAAATACGATCACTAAGAATATATATCTTTTCCCTAAAGGAAGAAATAAATTAACATATAGCGAAAAAAAACAAGAATATTTAGTCCAGAATAATGTACTAGATATAAAAATTAAAGGAAAACAAAATAATAAAATAATAAAATTCATGTATAAAGATAAAGAGATTTTGAAGGAAAACTCAGTATTAAGTTCTTATAACTTTTTATCTGGTGTAATGATACCAACAGTTACATCGTACCCTCCAGATTGTAGGAAAGATTTGAGCATTAATTCCATACATCTCAAGAACAGTGCCCATCCAGTAGTAGTAGTAGAGGAAAATACATACAGGGAATACATGAATCGGATTTTCTGTCAATCTAACGAGTGGGAAGTTGAATATACAACTGTATTTGGTCTACCTATTTTACAAATACAAATGAAAAATCTCCAAAAAGAGAAAATGAAAGCTAATGTCTTTCATTTATTCTGGGAGAAAAAAGGGAAAACAAAAATTAAAAAGATTTATTATTGGCAAAATGGAGAGCAAAATACATTAACACCCAATGACAAACAAAGAAAGATTTACTTAGATAAGAAGGTAATTCTAGAATTATCTAATGGATTATATGTATCTGTCTTAGCACTATCCCATAATACAAAATGTTTTATATACGAATGGCCGAAAAAAGGGATACAAATCGGAATATATGGTAATCAGAACGAATTTTATGATGCGGATATTCGATTTAATATTGCAGTTGGAGAAACATTACTCGATAGTGAATACTTTTCACAAATTTTATTAGAGGGGAATACGACATGAAAGTATTGTTTATTGCACCTAGTCACTTTAGCATTGGTGAGTTGCACAATGCCTTATGTCTAGCGAAACAAATTCAAAAAGATGGGGAAGTTTATTTTTTAACGAGCGAAAAATTCTCATGGTATGCCAGTAAATCTGTAGCAAATGTTACATCCTTAACAAAGGGGCTAAGACAAAAAGAGGTTATTAAACAAATAATTGATTCTTTTCAGCCTGATGCTGTTGTTTTAGCTGATTATCATAATTTATTTTTAGAGTCTCCAATTATTGATCTTGACTATCTATTAAACTTACACATACCTTGTTTTTCTATTGATTCTTTAGCTTGGGGTAGTGAGAACCGATTATTAGAAAATAAACTTTTTAAAAATGCAAATTACAATAGCTTAAAGAAAAGGTCATTGATAGAACTACCTAAAATTCCGTCTCAATTTAAGTTAATTAGAACGTGCCCAGTGAATAGTTATAAACAAGATAGTGAGAAGATTATTTCTGTCAAATTGTATAAAGAGGCTTTACAAATAGATGAAGAAATAAAAATGAAAATAAGAGCACAACTAGGTTGTAGAGAACAAGATAAATTAATTATGATTGCGAAATCATCATGGGCAAACCTATTAGTAAAAATGAGGCTCATGGAGAAGAAACAGTACAATGATGCAAGGTTTAGCTATGAATATATATTACAAGAATTATTAAGTCTATATCTTAAGGACTTTCCGAGTGATACATGTATTAAATTAATTGGGGTTTCAGATGAGACGAAATTTGTTTCTATGGAAAATGGAGGGAAAATAGAATTTATTTCATTACCATTCCTTCATTTGGAAGAATACGAGCAACTAATATTATCGTGTGATTTATTTATCACTGATAATATTACATCCTGCTCAATGGGAAAAGCAGTATTTGGAAAAATACCTGTGATTAGCCTTGTAAATCATATGGGATATGAAGAGTTAAAGGCTCAAAGATATAGCCTTAATCCTACATTAAAAAGCATTATCGAAAAATGGAATTATATAATACCTAATGGACTTTATCCATTTCTTGTATTCCCAAATGGTTGGCATAAAGAACTAGCTCCATTGATGGAGAAAAATGATTATTTTAAGTGTGTGCATACTTGTGAAATATTTGATTTAAGGGAAACTAGTAAAACAATATTCAATATGCTATATAGCAAAACTGCGATTGAGAAATTAAAGAACATGCAACAACTGTATATAGATAATGTCTGTAATTTACCGACAATAAACGATGTGATAAAGAGAGAATTGGGGGCACTTAATCATGAGTAATCAAATGAATATACAAAAAGAAACAAATGAAGCATATGATGCAGTACGTAACGGAATAGGTGTAATAGATTTATCAGCAACAGGAAGAATTGTTGTGAAAGGTGAGGACCATGTAGAGTTCCTAGATCGTCTAGTTACGAAGGACATTATGTTTATGGAAGAAGAAACAACACTCTTTACCTTATTGTTACAAGAAGATGGGACTGTAATTGATATTATTAATCTGTTTAAAAATGAGGATTCTATTACAGTTATTACTACACCGCATAAAAAGGAAGATGTACTAGCTTGGTTACAAAACCAAAAAACAAATGGAATTGAGATTATAGATATAAGTCAAACACATTCTCTACTTGGATTTGAAGGTCCTTATGCATGGAGATTAGCTCAAAAATTTTTAGACTTCGAAATATCATCACTGCCATTTCAATCATTTGTGTTAAATCAATTATTTGGGACAGAAATTCTATTAGCAAGAACAGGTGTAACAGCAGAGTATGGTTATCAATTATTGTTTGAAAAACACTTAGAACCAATAGTATTAGAAACCGTAAATTCTTTTAAAAATGAAGATATTACATTGAAAAAAGTAGATTGGGAAACATTAGAGACGTTAATGTTAGAAATTCGACATCCATATTTTGAATTTAAACATTTAGAAGAACTAAATATTTTTGAAGCTAGTTTAGAATGGTTTATTGATTTTTATAAAGATGAATTTTATGGAAGAGAATCCTTAGAACAGCAATCGGAAGCGGGAGTAAATAAAAAAATTGTGGGATTCACGACAGGAATAGAGAGCGAAATTACAGTTAATGATGAAATTTTTATAGAAGAACAATTAATTGGTAAAGTTATTGAACTTAAAGAAAGTCCTGTATTAAACATGAGACTCGGAGTTGCTTTATTAGAGGAACCATTTGCTGTATCAGGAATTGGGTTTTATGTGAAAAACAAAGAAAATACTTTGTATGAGGCACATACTCAGTCCTCACCATATATTCTACCTAAATCATGGTCAATCAAAATACTGTAAAGGTGATGGCATATGAACTTGAATAATCAACGAATCGTTGTGACTGGAATGGGAATTATTTGTTCAAATGGGAATAGTGTGAAGGAATTTTGGGACAATATTAAATCTGGGAAATCTGGTATTAAAGTAATTCAAAATATTGATATGTCTGAAATGGTAACTGATTATGGCGGAGAGATTGAAAATCTTCAGATAGATGATTACTTCTTTAAGGACGAAATAAAGGATATGGATCGATGTGGAAAATTAGGTGTCATGGCGGCAAGGGAAGCGGTAGAAAGCGCAAATTTAAAAATAGAAAACTTTAATCCATATCGAATTGGAATCTCATTAGGCACCTCTTTAGGAGGCATGTTGAGCGGGGAAGAATTTCATGAACAGTGGATAAAAGATGGAATCGAAAAAGCAGATGAAACGCTACTTTTTAAGTATCCTATCCATACTCCCTGTGACAATATTACTCGATTCTTAAAAATAAAAGGGCCTAAAATGATTGTTTCAAATGCATGTGCCGCAGGAACAAATTCAATTGGTTTTGCGCTGGATACACTTCGGAATAACAAAGCAGATATTATGATAACTGGTGGTGTAGATCCCTTATCTAAATTGTCAATGAGTGGTTTTAATAGTTTACAAGCACTAGCACCAACACCACCATCTCCCTATAGTAAGAGTAATGGCGTGGTAATCGGAGAAGGTGCAGCCATTCTTGTTTTGGAATCATTAGATCATGCGGTTAAAAGGGGGGCAAACATTTTAGCTGAAGTAATGGATTACGATTTGTCTTCAGATGCATATCATCAAACGGCACCAGATCCAGGTGGTGAAGGTGCTTTAAGGTCCATGCGGGGTGCTTTAAAAAAAGCCAACATAGATGCCAAGGCAGTAAGCTATATCAATGGACATGGTACAGGTACACCAGCAAATGATGTATCAGAACCAAAAGCAATTCGTACATTAATTGCTGAAAATAAGACACCTGTTTCTTCAACTAAATCAATGATAGGACATATGTTAGGGGCTGCAGGAGCAGCGGAAGCAGTAACAAGCATTCTTGCTATTCAACATGGATATTTACCCCCAACCATAAACTTTGATGTTGAAAGTCAAAAGTTTAATCTAGATTTTGTACCTAACAAAGGTAGGGTAAGTGATTTAAATTATGTACTATCAAATTCATTTGCTTTTGGTGGGAACAATGCAAGTATTTTACTCTGTAAGTACAATGAGAGCCACGAGTTATCAGCGAAAAAAGAAACGCTGCGTAAAGAAAAAAAAGTTGTCATTACTGGTGTAGGGGGGCTTGCCGGAAATTCTTCAAACCTTAAGGAAATTAAAGATTGTATGTTTAAAGGAAAGAGTGGTACCTCAAAGATTGAGAAGTGGAATGACAATCCAAAGTGTGTACAAGCTGGAAAAATACCAGAACAAAACTATCGAAGGTTAATACATCCTAATTTATTTAGGAAGATGGATTCAATTAGCAAACATGCAGTATTGTCAGTGAAAATGGCGATGGAGAACGGGAACTTGAAGATAGACAAAAATAATAGGGACAGGATAGGAATTATTTTTGCCACAGGTACGGGACCGGTTGGAACGGTAGAAGCATTTAACCGAATTATTATTCAAGAGGGCGTCAAGGCTGCCAATGCTAAATTATTTCCAAACACAGTTATGAACGCAGCGGCTGGACATATTTCATTAAACTTTAAAATAAAAGGTCCTACTTCAACGATTTCGTGTGGAGGGGTTTCTGGTATTAGTGCACTATACTATGCCTATGCCATGATTCAATCCAGTGATTATGACACGTTCATTGTGGTAACAGCGGATGAAGTGAATAATCCAATAATAGAGGGACATTCAAAAATAAAAAGATACTTAACAACTGAGAATATAAGGCCCTTTGATTGTAATAGTAGCGGTACTATACTTGGTGAAGGGAGCGTTGCCTGTATTGTAGAAAGTGAGGAGGCTGCGTTAAAAAGAAATGGTAATATTTTAGCTGAAATCAAGGGGTTTGGGTTAACGTCTGATGATAGTAAAATAGGGAACTTAAACCATCTAGGAAAGGCATGGGAGAAATCTATGCGTTTAGCAATGCAAGAGGCGATGATTTCCCCAGAAGAAATAGAATATATTTGTGCAGCGGCTAATGGTCATACATATTTTGACCGTATTGAAGAAAGGGTTGTAGAACGTATATTCGGAAATAGAACTCCTGTTAGTGCTATAAAATCTATCTTTGGGGAAACTCATGCAACTGCAGGTCTTCTTTCTCTGGTTAGTGTAATATATGCATTTAATGGTGAAATACCAGCTACGCAAAATGTAAAAGGTCATAGAGGGAGAATTGATCTTGTCACGGAAAATGCTCGTAAAACCCCGGTCAGCAATGCCCTAATTAGTACATATTCTTACGGCGGTAATTATAATTCTGTTGTAATAGGAAAATATATAAAATAATTATTTATGTAGGAGGCCGTTTTTATTAAGTAAGGAATGGTCTTCTACCTAATAAGTTATGTAGTTTTTTAAGTTTAAGCTTTTCATAGAGCATATCAGAAATACTATGAAGGGGAGAGGTGTTATGAAAGGTATTATCCTTGCAGGTGGAAGCGGTACTAGATTGTACCCACTCACACAAATTATATCGAAGCAATTATTACCTATTTATGATAAACCTATGATTTATTATCCTTTATCAGTACTAATGCTGGCTGGTATACGAGAGATACTAATTATTTCAACGCCACAAGATATTAATAAATTTGAGAAAATGTTAGGTGATGGATCAAAATATGGAATTACCCTTTCATATGCTGTTCAGCCTTTTCCAAAAGGTATAGCACAAGCATTTATTATTGCAGAGGAGTTTATTGGAAATGATAATGTAGCATTAATTCTTGGTGATAATATCTTTTATGGTCACGAACTAACAAAGTTACTAGAAAAGGCTGTTAAGAAGACTAGGGGGGCTACAGTTTTTGGTTATTATGTCAATGATCCAGAGCGTTTTGGAGTAGTAGAATTTGATTCTAATAGGCATGTCATTGATATCAAAGAAAAGCCGAAAGAACCAAGGTCAAACTATGCAGTAACTGGTTTGTATTTTTATGATGAGCGTGTGATAGAAATAGCAAAAACCATTAAACCGTCTAATCGTGGGGAATTAGAGATTACGGATATAAACAGAGAATATCTTGAAATGGGAGAATTAGAAGTTGAATTATTAGGAAGAGGCTATGCATGGCTGGATACAGGTACACATGAATCGTTATTAGAAGCATCTCAATTTATAGAAACAATCGAAAAAAGACAAAGTTTAAAAGTGGCTTGTTTAGAAGAAATTGCATTTAAAAAGAAATATATAACTAAGCAACAATTATTAAAAATAGCAAATTCATTACAGGGAAATCAATACGGCCGATATTTGTTAAAAATTGCTTATCAATAGTATTTAAATGAATGGGGGGAAAGAATGCGTAAAATTTGTACAGCATTAGATGGTGTTTTTATTATAGAACTCGATAAATGCAGTGACAAACGTGGTTATTTCATAGAAACATACAATAAGGAAAAAATTGAACTTTTAGATCTACAGGGAGACTTTGTACAAGATAATCAATCATTATCTGTTCACACAGGCACGATACGTGGGCTTCATTATCAGTTGAATCCTAAAGCCCAAATGAAGATAG
Organism: Bacillus cereus; assembly: GCA_002578045.1. Lineage (GTDB taxonomy): Bacteria > Bacillota > Bacilli > Bacillales > Bacillaceae_G > Bacillus_A > Bacillus_A cereus_AK. Next base: position 18,413 of record NUMR01000026.1, on the reverse strand, counting down.
TGAGCTGTGTTTCTGGTTCTATTTACGATGTAGTTGTAGATCTTCGAAAGGGCTCCCCCACGTATGGTCAATGGTTCGGAACAATTTTAAGTGAGTATAATAACCGTCTACTTACTGTTCCTAAAGGGTTTGCACATGGTTTTTGTACTACGGAACCTAATACCATTGTCAAATATAAAGTAGATGAGTATTATTCACCTAACTATGAAGAGGGAATCCTATGGAATGATGAAACAATAGGAATTTTTTGGCCGACTAATCAACCAATTTTATCAGAAAAAGATAGAAAACTACCTACATTAAAAGATGCTAAGGTCAACTTTGTTTATGGAGATGATTTTAAGTGAAAGTATTAATAACTGGTGGGGCAGGTTTTATTGGTAGTAATTTTATTCGATATATGTTGAAGAAATATACTCAATACCAAATTGTAAATGTAGATTTATTAACATATGCAGGAAACTTATCTAACATAAATGATATAGCATCAAATCAGAATTATAAATTCATCAAAGGGGATATTTCAAATAAAACATTCATAGATAAATTATTTGAAAAAGAGGAATTTGATTATGTATTAAATTTTGCAGCAGAGTCTCACGTTGATCGAAGTATTAAAACTCCTCAAATCTTTGTTCAAACTAACATATTAGGTACACAAGTTTTATTACACGCAGCATATAAAGCAAAAGTGGAAAAATTTGTGCAAATTTCTACAGATGAGGTATATGGGACATTATCTCAAACAGGTGCATTTACAGAGCATACAATAATAGCTCCTAATAGTCCTTATAGTGCAAGTAAAGCTAGTGCGGATTTATTGGTACGAGCGTATCATGAGACATTCGGTTTGCCTATGAATATAACTCGTTGTTCTAATAATTATGGTCCTTATCAATTCACGGAAAAATTAATACCACTAACAATAACTCTTGCGTTAAATAATAAAGATATCCCTTTATACGGTGATGGATTACATATACGAGATTGGCTTCATGTAGAGGATCACTGTATAGCCATCGATTTAATTCTTCATGGTGGAAAAGACGGGCATATTTATAATATCGGCGGAAATAATGAATACACAAATCTAGATGTTGTAAAAAAAATACTCACATCTCTCAATAAAGATCAATCGCAAATTACATTTATCTCAGATCGCTTAGGACATGATCGACGTTACGCCATAGACTCTACTAAGTTAAAAGCAGAATTTGGCTGGAAACCACAATATTTATTTGATGATGGGCTCACCCAAACAATTAAGTGGTATATAAATAATCGTACGTGGTGGGAGTGAATGTTATTGGCTAATAATTATCTGAACTACTCCCACTCAAGGACCTATGGATTATATCATGTAATAAATGAAGGGATATGTTCATGGTATGAGCTTGCAGTTGAATTTTTTAAAGACTTCAATGGAGATATCCATATCATTCCTTTAACGACGGAATAATTTCCATAAATAGGTAATAGACCTAGATATTCAGTGTTAAACAAAGAGTGCCTTATTTTGAATGGATTAAAACCATTAAGACATTGGAAGGAAGCATGAAAAGAGTATAAGGAGCAGTTAAATAGTGGATAACTGTTATCTAGAAAACATATAGGTGTGCAAGTGAAAGGAAGATGTTTACGTGACACTCACGTCTTGATATAAATCCTTTATAATTCGATATTGGTCAGCAAAGGCATTAACTGAAGTATTGAACAACTCTACGGAGTATAAACAAAAAGGTCCTTAGTCTTCTCTCAACCACCGAATACAGGACGTATAGCCATACTAGTTGATGTGGTGGCTTGAAGAAGGTTGAGAGTACTCTGCCTAAATTGATTCATTTCGAAATTCCCCTTTCGTAAATGAGATTTCTCCCATCACCTTGAGAGCTATCACTTCGGTGATGGCTTTTTATTTTATCTATATAAAAGGATAATTATGGTTTTTGTAGAATAAATAAGTCGGGAGAGGTGAAGAAATAATGCTATATGTAGAAATGTTAGAAGAGTTAGCGGTAGGTGGAATATATACCGAAAGCCAAATTTATGATTTGTTATACAACGCTAATACGGAAATAACAATCTTATGCGATTCGGTATCAAAATTTGGTGAATCTGGAATAGAAAGATTCCAAGTGATGGGTAAGTATGAGATATTTATTCATAAAAATAGAAATTATTCGTACTGTGCACCATCAGGAAAAACAATGGTTTATGTTATAGAAAAAATTTAGAAGCATCCAAAACGGGTGTTTTTTTATTGTACATTATGATAAGGGCAAGCATATATTGTAATAGGGCGAGTTTTTCGTATCCTTCAATGCTCAGGATAAACCCCTAATTACATTGAGAGCATCTGCTGACGCGGATGCTCTTTTTATTTGAAAAGAATAGGGTTTTATTAAACCTAATATATATATATTGATTATTAGATTCAAATTTCAATACGAGGGTTACAAATTCGATGCGACGTAAAAAGGATTTGTTGAAAAAATGGAAGACGGATTTGCAAGCTGTTCAAGAAGAGAAGAGGCTGAAGAAGAAGGCTAGGAATAAGAAATATAGCATTCCTGGTAATACAGCTGGATTCATGAATGGAAAGAATACTAATCGTAAAGAGAATGGGAGATGGAAGCAAAAAAATAAATGATGTGAGGGTAAATAAGTTTGATTAAGTTTCTAGCAATTATTGCAAGCGCCTTGTCATCTGGAGGGCGTCTTGTTTGCTGTTAAGGAAAGATAAGGGCAATATGTTTTAGGAATTTTTTAAAAATAAAGACTATCACTCTGTCAAATGGTATAATTTTCTTGTTAATGGAATTAAAAAGAAAATATATACAAATAAAGGAATAGGTTGGTTTGAATGAGAGATTCTGATTATAGAGAAACAAAGGCAATTTTAAAGATATGGTTTATCTATATACCACTTGCATTTGGGCAATTCATTTTTTCGAATATTGTAGGTTACTTCGGAAAAATAAAAGTTAAGATTTTTCATTGGAAAAACAATTAATCTGTTTAATTGTTTTTTTATTTTTCTAACAAAACAAACGAATACGATGAACGAAAATGGAGGAGAAAGATGAATGGATTTATTCAAAACAATAGTTTACTTGAAGTTTTTATAGCGAATATATTTTAGATTTAAAAATGACTTTCGTATACAAAGTGAACAATACTTTCTGTTGGATGACCAGAAAAGACTTGAAAGAAGGGTACAAAACTTCGCACGAAATACCAATTTTACGAACAATAAAATAGTTATATAAAAACCTAATATAGCATGTAGGGATTCCAAGCTCAAGTACATAAATGTTGGTATTCACTATATATTACTCATTAATAATTTTTATAGTAAATTACATTTTAATTTATGTGAGTTTTTCTCGTGTTGGGGTACCACCACATCGCTATCAAGCTAAGATATTGAAGGTACCCCCAAACGAAAAATAAGCTTATCTACATAAGCTTATTTTTTATATCTAGCGGTTTATTCTTTGATAGTTGTTGTACTTCTGTTTGAATATAAATAAAGTAAGTCCCATTTATCCAAAAACACCCCTGATTTCCATTATGTTATAGGAAATTAGGGGCATTTTTCAGTATATGAAACTTCAACATTATTAATAAGTCTTCTTTTAAAATATAGATGGTTAAACAGATGAAAAACTTCGATTGTTATATTGTCCCTTATTTCTTAAATAAAGGTGCTATTTTATCAATTTGATTTGTCCAAATTCCACCTGTATAATCGTCAGGAAGGCGTTTTATATCTTCAGATGAGTCAAATCCACTTGAAAATCCAAACCCATTTCCTCCTACAACGATAACTCGAGTATCTGCTTTATCCATTCGATTAAGAAAACGATTTGGCCATCCCCAAAGCCAAGGAGCTACTTTGTCTGGTATATGTAACTCTCCATGCTTCAGGCTTGAAGGTATGTAGCCAGTCCACCCTAATGCCATATAAGTAATAATATCTTTTTTCATGGTCGCTTTTGACATTGTTCGTAAACTAGGAATTCGCTCTTTTATCGCAGCAATTGGTTTATCGCCACCATATACAGTTAGTTGATCAAGGCGTTTCGCTGGTAATTCCTTAAGGTGAGCAGCCAATTGAATTCCTTCATTTTCATCATCACTTTTAATATGAATAAGAAAAGAGCGATTTGGAAAATGGTTAAGTACTTCATCAAGTGTTGGCATAAGATTAATCCCTTTACCACGAAAAGGGAATGTTTTACCTCCATCAGCTGTATAACCGTAACCAATATCAAGTGCTTGTAATTCTTTTGTTGTAAAATCTCTTGTAACGCCTTTACCATTAGTACGGCAATCAAGCGTCCAGTCATGAAAAATAACAAAATTATTATCTTTAGTTGGTTGAACATCAAACTCTACTAAATCAGCTCCAGCTTTAAATGCAGCTTCCATAGATGGAATTGTATTTTCTAAATAAGAGTGTTCAGGTTTATTTATACGTTCTGCTGTACATGTATCACCCTCAACCCCTTCCATGCTAAATGTTTGCGAAAGTCCTCGGTGAGCAAGAAAAAGAGGAGTTCCATCGTCCCTCTTAGCAAAAAAAGAACTGTTATTTACATAAACAAATACGAATAGGATAAGAATTATCCAAGTCGTTTTACGTTTCAGTAACCTTTTTAGTTTGTTCATTGTATTCTCCTCTTAAATATTGGTTGAAATGCTTTAAACAATTTTCGGCATTTAAATACTGGTAAATATTACAGCCTATCTTATTTTTTCGCAATGGATATAATTGTTAATTAAAGGCTGGTACTTTGATATAAACGGGAGCAATAGAAATCAATTCAATAATCACTCAACCTTCAGTAAGAATAGTGTTGAAAGATTTCTGTGAGAATTTAATATAAATGGGTATATGTGATATCCTATTATTTAAGAATCAATTTGCTATATTTATATTATCTGACAGTATCTTAATCACCTTATTGAAGGATTAGAGGACGTCTAAATAAAACTGGATAATAAATTAACATCATACCTACAAATGAGCAAACTAAATAAAAAATAGCCTCGTATTTTATTACTAGAGAAAAATTATTATCAATCTTTTTTTCATCTCTTTTATATATCATTTTAAATAATACTCTATATAATAAATACCCAATAATTGCTCCCAGGGTGTTCATAGATAAATCATCAATATCTGTAATTCTATTATCTAGCAATTGACTTAACTCAATAGCCAATGAAAAACCGAATCCAGCATAGGCAGTATTTTTTATTGTTCTAAACTGCGGCCAAATAGTCGGCAATAAAAAACCTAATGGCATAAACAGTAAAATGTTTAAGACATAAGTAGTCATACCTTCAGAAGCAAATGGAATTAAGTTAATTTGATTTGCGCGAAGTAATGTTTCGTATCTCCATATGTCCCATATAGTTCCTATCTGCGTCACCTTATACACTAGTGAAAGGTAGAATAGAAAAACATACACCCATAGAAAATGCTGAATAGATATATTTTTTTTCGTTTTAAAATAAAATCCAATTTGAAACACTATACAAAAAATAATAGTAAAAAAATAAGTATATAAATAATTAATCAAAACTACTGAATGCATATAGAATCTCCTAACTTTACATTTTAATCTATAACTTTGTCATTTTAGAATATAATTTAAGAACGGGTGGTCACAATCACCCCATCTATATTATTTCCAGATACTTCATAAAATTCATTTGCTGGTATTTCAACGACAATTGTCTTGTTTTGAAAAAAGGGATAATATGAAATCGTATATTTTTTCCCATCAATACTTGCTGAAATGCTCTCTTCTTCTTTTAAATAATCCAGGTATTCTTCCAAGGCTAAATTCATTTTTTGCATAATCGCACTGTGAGGCAAACCGACATAGCGAATATGCCAAGGTTCATATTGAATTCCTGTAACATCCGTTTTATCCGAGGGATAGCGTAAGATAAAGCCGTATTTCCAAGCATTTTTTTCTATCCACTTTCCTTCAGGTGCTCGGTCCATTTTCGTTAAGCCTGATCCTACATCAAGTGATAAACCTGAATTATGTTCACTATAACCTGCTGGTAAGGCATAATCAGCCCCCATCTCATGGTAAAGTCCACTTTGCTCATCAAAGTCACGATAACCACTATTAATAAAAAATTGATTAACACCTTCCTTTACAGCATTATTAATCATCGCTGAAAAATTTTTTGCTATTTCTTTTGATAGATAAATATTCGTATTAAGCAACCCGTATCCATTTATCAATTCATTATGTTTAGATAAATTTACGATATCTGATTTCACACTCTCTTGGCGAATAGGATATTTACTGTTAATTAAGAGCAGATTCCCTTGATAGATCTGTTCTTTTACAATCTCTTTTTTTTGGATAATTGAGGTAGTCCCTGTATTATCTATGTTATCTTTGTGATTTTGATCATATTTTTGAACCTCTACTTTATTCTGAAAAAACAGTGCTTTATTCATGAAAGCAAAACCTAAGCAAAATAAAAATAACAATAAAAAACACCACTTCTTCATTTTCAGCTTCCTCCTTAAGTAAGCGACTTGATGATAATGACACGCTGATTCAGCGCCGAAGATTTCGGATATGTAACTCTTAACGATTACTTTCTGCAAAGCGATGCTATATGTGGATGCTCTGCTCAGTGGTGTATGCAGGAACATCCAAAACAGCAGATTGCTCATTTGACACAATTCATTAAAAGGAAAAGAAATATTTGTGTCACTCTTTTTCTAAACATGTTAGCTATTTTAATCCACACATAACTTATCATACCTTTCTTTGACGAAACAAAAAAAGCTCGTTCTTATGGTTTAAGTCTACCGCATAAGAACGAGCCATTTTTTAATATTAAATTGTTAATTTCCTAAGAAAAAGTAGAGATGACCTTAAGATTTTCTTAAGAAATAATGATTATTTTCTAAGAATTTCCTTTATCAACCAAGTCTTGGAAGGATGGAAGCTGTACCGTGAACGTCGTAGAGTTATCATTACTTTCCGCGTAAATCTGTCCGCCATGCTGGACAATGATTTCTTTTGCAATCGCCAATCCAAGTCCCGCGCCGCCCGTATCAGAAGAACGGGCATCATCCAATCTGTAAAACTTTTCAAATATGGTAGCGAGTTTATCTTTCGGGATGTTTCCGGCGTTCTCGAAAACGATGGATACCACATCCTCGGAGAGGCCCGCCGTAATATCAATAACGCTGTCGTCCTCGCTGTATGCAGCGGCGTTTTTCAAAATATTGTTAAAGACCCTCGCTAGCTTATCAGGGTCACCAAATACGGTCAAATCTTCGGAAGCATGGAGAACCACCTGTTTGCCCTTCGCGGCAAGCTGGGGATAAAATTCATCAGTCATTTGCATCAGCATATAGTATAGGTCTATGTGCTTTTTCGTGAGCGTAATCGTTTGGAGGTTATATCGCGTAATCTCAAAAAACTCGTCGATTAGCTGTTCCAGACGATACGCTTTGTCTAACGTGATATGCACATACTTTGCCTTTTGCTCTCTCGGCATGTCTGGTGCCTCGTCAAGCAGGATCAGATAACCGATAACTGATGTAAGAGGCGTTTTAATATCGTGCGCCAAGTACATAACAACTTCATTTTTTCTTTGTTCGGCCAGCTTTGCATCATGCTCTCGCTTTTCAAGGGTTTGCTTTAATGTGTTGAGCTTCTGTTCCATGAACTCCATTTCCGCAGAAAGCTCAATTTGTTTATCTTCGTTCTGAATAAGTATATCAATACCGGTATTTATCTCGTCAAAGTATTTTACAAATTTTAAAAGCATAATGCGACATAGAATAAGAATACTAATGGCAACCGCCACATAAATAAAAATTTCTATATTGTTCCGTATAGTATACTGATATATTATCATTGCGTCCCGACGCTCTAAGTGATAACTGTTTTCCAAAAAACGTACGATCCACTCCCCAAGTGTCCCCTGAATAAATAGACGCAAAAACAGCACAAATACAACTGCTGCCATGACAATCGCAAGGATATACTGGTAGAGTTTTTGTTTTAATTTTGAATAATCGATTTTTTTATTCTTATTTTTATTTTTCAATTTTATAGCCGATCCCCCATACCGTTTTTATATACTTCGGATTATCAATGGTGTCGTTCATCTTTTCGCGCAGATGTCGGATATGCACGGTGATAGTGTTATTGCTCTTGCTGAAATATTCGTCACCCCATATCTCATGAAACAGCTGCTCAGAGCTAACCACATTTCCCTTGTTTTCACAGAGGATGCGCAGGATTGAAAACTCGGTGGGAGTGAGAGATAACGGCTTCTCATTCAGAGAGCACTCATGCGTGCTTATATTAATGACAAGACCAGAGTGAACGATAACATTCTTGTTCTGTGCCGTTACTCCATTGTATTTTTTGTATCGGCGTAACTGCGCCTTGACTCGCGCAATTAACTCTAGTGGGCGAAAGGGCTTTGTAATATAATCGTCCGCGCCAATTGTTAGCCCTGTAATTTTATCTACTTCCGTATCTTTTGCCGTCAACATGATAATTGGATAGGTGTGTTTGTTCCTTATTTTTTGACAGATAGTGAGGCCACTTGCGTCGGGAAGCATGATGTCCAATATAGCAAGGTCAAGCACATTCTTTTCTATACATTCCAACGCTTCTTTGGCTGTATAGTATTTGAAAACCGTATAATTCTCGTTTTTCAAGTATAGCTCAACCAAATCGGCAATTTCGCGTTCATCTTCCACAACAAGTACTTTATCACTCATAGTTACCAATCCTCCTTTATGGATGTGCTTTTCTCAATTGGAATCCTTTCCGAATAACGAGCCTATCATACCTATCACTCCAAGTAAAGTCCTATTGTTGTATACAAACACAGTCGGTTACACAGAATAGATTTTCGGATTTACCCATTTATTAGGATTTAATTTTACGCCAAGAATAAGAGATTTATCGGACTCAAAATTATTTACAATAGATAAAGCAAACCCGTACAAAATTTCTTGCATGAACAGAAAGAGGGGCTGATGTTCGTATACCTTCCGCCGTACTCATCGGATCTGAACCCAATTGAGAGACTGTGGAAATGGTTAAAACAACAGGTCATTGCCAACAGATTTCATCCGACACAAGCATCTATAAAAGGGGCAGTACAAGGCTTTTTAGCAGACATCGCTATCACTCCCCAAACCGTGCTTCGTCGGCTTGGGTTGCATTAAGCCACATGTCGAAAAGGCAAATACAGGCGTTCAATTTCTTCGCCTCGGTTATAAGCTACAACAACTGGAGTACCAGGAATGTCGAACTTTTGAAAGGCACTTTGATTTTCTGGTGTAGAAATATCAATACGATAGATGGTTCTATCATGCTTTTTTGACATACTATCGATATCTGGTGCAACCTTTTTACAATAATGACAGGTTGGTTGATAGTAATACGCAATAAACTCTTCATGGGATTGTATTTTTTGCTTTAATTCTCCTTTTAAAATATCTTTAATGTTTTAGGATGATCCGTTTGCGTCTGCAGCCGACACTATTGTTTTGTTTGGTGTTACAGTAGCTGGGTTAACAGATTCATTTGTAGTTAAAGTAAAGATAATGATACAGGAAACGCATAATGTAGTAACAATTGCTCCAATTTAGCAGACTTTTTTCATAGTAAATTCCTCCTTAAAGTAAAAAAAGGACAAACCTTGCCCGAGTTAACTGGGCGTAAGGTTTGTCCTTCACGCTACGTACAATAGAGTATAAACAATGGTAACAAATTTTCTATCTATAACTTAATATAAAATCCTATATAAATTTTAAGCAATAAAACAAAAAAATAACAAGACATATTATAGATTTCACGTACCGTACAATTATTAAAAACTAAAAACATAGACGCTTCTAAGATTCTTAATGGTTCTGTTGCAAAGTTTTAAAAAGTAAGTTAAACTTTTGCAAAACAGAGTGGGGAGAATCATAAATGGGATATTTTAAAGGAAAACAATTCAAGAGAGATATTATTTTGGTAGCCGTCGGCTATTATTGTCGTTTTTCTTTAAGCTATCGCGATGTCTCTGAAATCCAAAAGGAACGTGGAATTTCAGTTCATCCCACAACAATTATTCGATGGGTTCATGAATATGGAAATCTCATTTATCAGATTTGGAAAAAGAAAGATAAATCTGCGCAACTATCTTGGCATCTGGATGAAACTTATACCAATGTTAAAGGGGAATGGTGTTACCTGTATCGTGCAATTGATAAAGATGGACACACATTGGATATTCAACTTCGTAAAAAACGGGATTACCATGCTGCATATGCCTTTATGAAGAGATTAGTGAAAATGTTTGGAGAACCAAAGGTTCTAACAATAGACAAAGCACCAGCATTACTTTCTGCATTCAAAAAATTAAAGGAACAAGGTTTTTATAAACATACAGCTCATTGTAAATAATCTCATAGAACAGGACCATAGGCATGTGAAATGCCGCTTTGCTAAATTCGCAGGATTTTAAAATCTTCGTCATGCTTCACGTACAATAAAAGGTATTGAAACCATTCATGCCCTATATAAACAAAGGCGAAGTCTTCAAAGAGATTCCGTCTTTTCAACGTACAATGAACCACAAAAATTACTAGCTACTTCCTAAACATTATTCCTCATTTACCAACCTGTTTATACTTTTTTCAAACTTTGCAACAGAATCACTCAATTCCTAAAAAAATTATTTTAATATTATTGAAATAGAAACAAAAATTTAATATGATACTGTTAATGCACCAACGGGTGGGAGGGCAGGCCATGAACAAAGAAGAACAGGTCATAATGGGTTTCAGGGACTTATATAACAAGATAGTTTGGCTTAATAAGGATAAGATGGAAGAGAGTCTTAAGGGTTATAATTCTTCTGAAGTACATTGCATCGAATACATTGAAAAAAATGTAGATTCCAACGTGACAAAACTTGCAGAGTCCTTTTATATGACTCGCGGTGCAATAAGTAGAATAACTAAGAAGCTCATAAAAAAAGGCCTTATAGAAAGCTATCAGAAGTCGGATAACAAGAAAGAAATCTATTTTAGGCTTACTGAACAAGGAAAATTAATTTATAAAACCCATGAGGACCTGCACAATGAGTTTCAAGAGCGGGATAAAGCCGTGTTTGAGCAAGTAACTGAGGAAGAATTTGACAGTATACTTCGTTTCGTGGAAAAGTATAGTAGGCATTTGGATGCAGAAATAAAGAAACAAGGTATACATATTAGGTCGTAATAAATTTGAATAATGAAAATGAAACCAAAGGCATCCCAACGCTATTGAGAATGGGCTGCCTTTTATTGTGTTTATTTTGTTGACAAAGAAACAAAATAAAGTTATCGTTTTGTTGATAAGGAAACAAAATGATAACTTTTGAGGAGAAAATTTTAATGTCCATATTTAGATCACACAATGAACAGAACACAGAACAAACCGTAGATAAACACGCTTTAATATTTGGTCTCATCTCTGTGTTTCTTTGCGGAGTAGGCTTCAGTATCATAATACCTGTCGTTCCATTTTTAGTGCAGCCTTATACAAGCAATCCGGGAGAACAAGCTATAGTTGTTACGCTGCTGACTTCGGTTTATGCAGTCTGCGTGTTTTTTGCGGCCCCCGCACTTGGAGCTTTGAGCGACAAATATGGCCGTCGTCCATTACTCTTAGTATGCCTTTTCGGTTCCACAATCGGGTACTTAGTTTTTGGTATAGGAGGAGCTTTATGGGTACTATTTGCTGGGCGCATAATAGAAGGTATAACAGGCGGGAGCATAAGCACTATCTTTACATATTTTGCAGACATCATTCCTCCAGAACAGAGAACCAAATACTTTGGATGGGTGAGTGCGATTGTAGGTGTAGGAACCGTCATTGGCCCAACTATAGGCGGATTCCTTGCTAAGTTTGGTTATTCTGTACCCATGTATTTAGGAGCGATAATAACTTTATTAAATGTTGTTTATGGAATCTTATATATGCCTGAGAGCCTTGATAAGAATAATAGACTAAAAGAGATTACCTTTGTAAGACTGAATCCATTTACACAGCTTGCAAACATACTTTCCATGAAAAACTTAAAATGGTTACTTGTTTCAGCGTTCTTACTTTGGATACCCAATGGATCTTTACAGGCAGTTTTTTCACAATTTACAATGGATACTTTTAGTTGGAAGCCTGCACTAATCGGACTTATGTTTTCAATTATGGGCTTCCAAGATATTATTTCACAAGGTTTCATAATGCCAAAAATGTTGATAAAACTTAGTGATAAACAGATAGCAATTCTTGGAATGGTTTCGGAGATTATAGGATACGGTCTTATTGCAACATCGGCTTTATTCTCATTCTATCCTCTTTGTATCGCTGGGATGTTTATATTTGGTTTTGGTGATTCGATCTTTGGGCCTTCATTCAACGGGATGCTCTCCAAGTCTGTCGATTCTAGTGAACAAGGAAGGATTCAAGGAGGTAGCCAATCTATTCAGGCTTTAGCAAGAATGATTGGCCCTATCATTGGAGGTCAAATCTATGTATCACTTGGTCATGCCGCACCCGCTTTTATGGGTATAATCCTTATAGCAGCGGCAATAGCAGTTTTGTATAAAGGTATGCATGTAAATATGTAAACTACCTACTTTATTTAGGCAAGTATCCACCTTCATCAGAGGATGCCTCCTAACAGTTTTGGAGTTTTTTTAATACCCCGCTGGAAGCTTCCCGGAACCACCTGCTATGCAGGTGGTTTTAAGAACATATAATAATATTAATTTCAGCCTGTGACGACCTTTACATGTATCTCGGCTGAACTCCTTATTTCCCCTTTTCGAGGTGATGGACTCTTTTTTCTTATGAAGCGGACTTTTTCAGTGACCTCACCCAGTTAGGTACTATCCTTTTTCCTTCCTCTTATTTTTTCAACCCTGCTGCAAAGAAAGGACCATTTATAGTCATCGTAGATAAAATACGAGCCATCTCTTTTGGAGATTCTCCTTTATCACTATTCACCCATTGCTGAATAACACCTATATGTGCCGAAGCAATATAGGAAACTAAATATTCAGCTGGAACTAGGAAATTTTTCTGTTTAATAAGTGGATTTTTGTTACTTTCAAACAGTGTTTTCCATATGAATTTTTTAAATTTTGTTTGGAATGATAAATCTCCATTTGGTCCTAATATGGCTTTCATAAACCTTCTATTTCGGTCTATATGTTCAAAAATGGAAACAAGAATGTTAATAGGGATAGTTATTGAAGAATTAGTCCTCTGTTCTGCGATGATATTCGGAACGTTCTCTAATATCATCGCAGCCATTTCTTGCATGAATTCTTCCTCGCATTTGTCGATTAAATCATACTTATCCTGATAATGGGCATAAAAGGTTCCGCGATTGATTTTTGCTCTAGTTGTAAGGTCTTTAACCGTAAGTGTCTCTAAACTTTTTTCTTCTATCAATTCCACCAACGCATCTCGGATAGTTTCTTTTGTACGAATAACTCGTAAATCCATTTTTACATCTCGCATTGTATTTCCCCCTAATTTTTTTCAACACATTGAAAAATGTGTTGGATATACGACACAATTACCATATCTGTTTATTGAAAAGTGAATTATCCATATTATAATAGGGAAGTATAATAAAAACAACGCGTTGTTCATTTTTGTTAAAATTGAAAGGAATTTATATTAATCTATTTAATAATACACATAAATTGTTATTACTCATCATTTAGAGGAGGGGAAAATAAGATGGATATTCAAGTCTCAAATGTCAGTAAAAGTTTTGATCAAAAGCAAGTCATTAAGGATATAACGTTTACGATTCCGTCTGGAGAAATATGTTGTTTGCTTGGACCTTCTGGTTCAGGGAAAACAACGATGATTCGCCTGATGATAGGAGCAATTGTTGCAGATAAAGGAAACATTCATTTTGCTGACGTACAAATGCCTAATATGAACATTTTAAAAAAAATTGGATTTATGCCGCAAAATGATGCTTTGTATGATGACCTATCTGCGGAAGCCAATTTACGTTTTTTTGGAGGACTTTATCATTTAGATAAAAGTAAATTGGAAAAGCGTATTGATGAAGTGCTTGGGTTAGTTGATTTAACGGAGCATAGAAAGAAATTGGTAAAGAATTTTTCTGGTGGGATGAAAAAGAGACTTTCTCTTGCTGCTTCCATTTTACACCATCCAGAAGTATTATTCTTAGATGAACCGACAGTAGGAATTGATCCTGTGTTACGTCGTACAATTTGGGACCAATTTCAGATGATTAAAAAATCTGGAACAACTATTATTGTTTCTACACATGTTATGGACGAAGTAACGGAGTGTGATAAAGCTGCCCTCATTTATAATGGTTCCTTGATTGAATATGATAGTGTGATAAAGCTACTTAAAAAAACCGAAACAGGTCGAGTCGAAGAATTGTTCTTAATTGCTTCAAGAAAAATGGAAGGCGGTGTTGTAAAATGATGAATTTAGCCAAACGTGTAATCCTTCAAACGTTAAATGACAAACGAAGCGTCGCGATGATTTTAGTTGCACCACTATTTGCTTTGACTTTGATTTATTTCTTGCTTGGTAATTCAAATTATGTGCCAACAGTTGGAATTAATAAAAATACAATGCCCGCACCTCTTGTAACAGCATTGAATACACAAGATTTAAAGATTGTAGAAGTCTCAAACAACAATTCCCAACATGCAAAACAATATTTGAAGGACCATCAAGATGTGGATGCGATTTTTACCATATCAGAAAGTTCGAGTATGAGTATCACAATGTATGAGCCTTCGTCTAAAGGTTCAAAGGCAGTAGCTGAGATTCAAAAGGCGATGACTTTCTTAAATCCTTCAGCAAAAGTAAATATGTCATATGTTTATGGGACACAAGGCGATTCAAGCTTTGATTCTCTCGGATATGTGTTTCTTGGTCTATTTTCATTCCTTTTAGTGTTCATCATTTCTGGAATGGCGCTTGTAAGAGAACGTAGTGGTGGCACATTAGAAAGATTATTGATGACGCCAATCAAACGCGGTGAAGTCATTCTTGGTTATACAATCGGATACGGCGTGTTTGCGGTTATTCAAGCCATTCTCATTGTTCTCTATTCTGTTTATGTGCTGAAATTAAGTTCAGTAGGGAGTATTGGTTGGATTTTGGTTGCAATGGTTTTATTAGCAGTAACAGCCGTTTCATTTGGTGCGATGATTTCTGTATTTGCTAGTTCAGAGCTACAAGTCGTCCAGATGATACCGTTTACTCTTATTCCACAAGTTTTCTTTTCGGGTTTGATCCCATTAGATTTGATTCCATATCATCTAGGAAATCTGTGTTACATTATGCCAGTTTATTATGGTGTAGCGGCAATTAAAGGGATCATGGTTTATGGAGACGATTTTCTTCAAATTTGGGGCTATCTTCTTGGGTTAATCATATATGCACTCCTATTGTATTTAATCAACAAACGAGCATTGAAAAAATACAGAAATCTTTAATGTTCTTGCTAAAAGTTGCAACTGATTTAGAAATTATTGTAACTTTGAGTTTTGTGTAGGAAAATAACTTGAATTAAATTCTAAAATTAATTGATAGCGGTGTAGCGAAACCCTATGGAAGAACGAAAAAAGCTTAATTTCTCTATTTTAACTGCGGATTTGAACTTTTTAATATTAGAATTGTCTTAACGTTGTAAATCCGCATTTTGCTGACGCTACTCCTTATACAGATGAATTTAAACGTATTTTTATTGAAGGAAATGAAAAAGGAAAACCACTTCGTATTATTTTTGAAGAGTGTGGATTTAATATAGATATCATCGGTCTCCAACGTGTTGTGTCATCAGGTAATAGATGGCGTACTTCCTATAAGAAACATGGTGTATTTGGTTTAAAGGATACGTGTAAGGAAAACTCGGGAGGAAAGCCAGAAAGGGAACTAACACTAGAAGAGAAATATGCACGTTTGGAAGTGGAACAAAACTTATTAAAAGCTGAAAATGAACTGTTAAAAAAGATTAAACTTATGGAAGGGAGGATGGGAAAGAACTAACGTTACAACCTAGTCAAAAATACATATTAATTCGTTCTATTATTGAAAAATATAGCCTAAAAAATATGGGATTATCTGCCCCATTCGTCAAGCGAATCCCTATAAAAGAATGATGAAAGCGACAAAAGAACACTTCGTGGTACCAAATCAATTAAAGCGAGAATTCAGGCAAGGTGTACCTGGAAAGGTACTTCTTACAGATATCACATACCTGTTTTATGGTAAGAATCAGAAAGGATATTTATCTACCATTCTAGACGAATCCACCAATGAAATTTTAGCCTATCATGTTTCAGACCGACTTACATTAGACATCGCAACGACGACGCTTCACAAACTAAAGAAGAATAAGAGAGTGTGATTAACTGAAGATGCATATATTCATTCTGATCAAGGAATTCATTACACAAGTCTTACCTATCAAAAATTAGTCAAAAAATTAAAACTTGGGCAATCCATGTCAAGACGAGGAAACTGTTGGGATAATGCCCCTCAAGAAACCTTCTTCGGGCACTTCAAAGATGAAGCGCACATAAAAACTTGTACGTCTCTCGTTCAGTTAAAACAAGAAATTAAAGACTATATGAAATATTATAACCAGCATAGATATCAGTGGAATTTAAAGAAGATGACCCCTGTTGAATACAGGAATCATCTTCTTAATGCTGCCTAACTTTTTTTAAAATGTCCTTTACAAAGGGTACAGATTATTTAATAGGTCGTCTTTTTTCTTCAAAACATGTGTAAAATCTTCCTTAAGTTAACCTTTAATAATTAACATTCTTTATCATCCATGAAAGTACCTTTTTTATTATTCGTTTACTTTCAAATTCCTGAAACTATTGCCTACCGTCAATTTTCCTGAAATCCTAGATTTATCAAAAGAAATTATACATTAAAAATTCCTTTGGTAATATTTAATAAAATAACGTATGAGTCCATCATAAAGAAAGAAGTTAACAATAAATTGTTAACTTCTCAGCTTAAGAAAAAATAGTATCTTTTCTTATTTTTTACTATCTAGGTTGTGATTTAATATTGGTAAGATGAACATCAAACATATCAATTATTTCAAGAAATCTATCAGCTTCACGAAACACATGGTCTGCTAATAATGGATGAATGATACTCTTTATTTTACATTGCTCAATTAAATCACGTGCCGTTTTCTTAAAATCCCGAAGAGATGTAACTGACACACGATTTTGATCTAAAAATTGATCTAAAAGAGGTACTGTTTGAGATTGTGGTTTCATAGATTCTAAGTCGATTGCTTGATACATCAATTCATCAAAATCATTGCTAAAATTCCGGGCTGTATCTACAAGCTTTCTTTCCGATGGATCAAGAAGGTGACCAATAAATTTAGCATGGTCTGCCATAATCCTTAAAAAGAAAACATTTTCTTTAATAATAGCATCAGGAAGGGCATCTAATTTACCTTCATTTAATTCCATTAAACGGTTTCTAAAATAATTAGCTTCTCTACTTGTATGGTCCACTAGCAGCGGAAAATTATTTTGTCCTGGCAATTTACATGTGAGAATTAATCCTAGAATTTTTCGTTTAAATCCCCAAATATTAGTTGCAGCTTGTTGTACTTCTGAATTGAATTTTTTTATTTGCTCAGGATCTGTTTCATTTGTATAGGAATATGCTATTTGTTCGATATATTCAAACAATCGATAAAATTGATTAGCTTCTTCGATTAGTTCGGTATCCTCACATCTAAATCCTAATCGAAGAAAAAAAGAATGCTCCTTCATGATTCTAGACCAAAAACGAATTTCATTTAATGATCGTTCAACAAACATTACAGACGTCACACCCGTGTTAGGGTGTAATGAGGTTCCATCCCTATTCATTCTTAATCCCCCCAGTAAATACTAAGCTAGTTCTATTCTTATGAGTAAATATATATATAAATACCATCAACAAAAGTTCATGATGATAATGATAAATCTCGTATACATGTAAAATTAACCTACCTTATCATTATCAGTAACCAAAGCAAGCCCACTCTTTATACACAAATAGATAAGAAGTGGGCTTGCTTTTCTTCTGAAATTTTCCTTAATGTATCCTTAGCTTGATAGCGATGTGGTGGGCTCCCTATATAACGAAGAACGAATGTAAATAATATAAAACATCACTAGTGTCGAATTAAAATAATTTAACACAAATGATAAATCTGAATTTTCCGCCATTATATTCGCACAAAAAAAATCCTTTATAATGGTTTGGTGGTAGTAACCTATCCAAATCCAAAATAAAGGACAATCGCATGGATAAGTTTAC